>JBLMYE010000315.1:0-3126 GCA_050258115.1 Deltaproteobacteria bacterium
CTATTCCGGAGGACCGGTGGAAACCGGTCGCGGCTTCGTGCTCCATACCGGAGATTACCACTCGAGTGAAAGCACACTCGCGATCTCCGGCGGCATCAGTCTGACGGCGACGATCGACATCCTGAAGGCGATCGCCGCCGGACAAGGCCCGGAACGGTCGATCCTCGCACTGGGTTACGCCGGTTGGTCGCCGGGCCAGCTCGAAAGCGAGATCCAGGCCAACGGGTGGCTCAATTGCCCCGCGGACCCGGAGATCGTCTTCGAGACCGATCTGGACCTCAAGTATGAGAGGGCGCTGGCCCGGATCGGCGTGAACCCCTCGTTCCTGGTGGGCGATGCGGGCCACTGCTGAACGGCGCGGATCACCATCGGCCGACGGCACGCCTCCACCATAAAGGCTACTCGGCGGCATCGGAATCCGGCTTGTCGGAAACCGGCGGGGCCGAACCACCGGCAAGACGCTGCAGGCTGGCGGCGATATTCGGGGGAAGCTTATCGAAATTCGGTATGGGACGCACGGGCGCGACAGGGCGCTTCGACGGCGGCGGTTGTGCGGGGCGGACAGCTGCGGGTGCCAGGGGCGGGGCAGGCGTAACTGGAGGATCCCCTGCTGGCATGCCCTGCAGCGGCCCTGTTGCAACCATGTCTCGATCGCCGGACGATGGCGCAACGGGTGGGTCCTCGGGCGCGAATGACAGCGGCGGTAGCGGATCGAACGGCGCGGGCGCGATGCCAGGTCCGGGCTCGGGGATCTGCCACGCAGGCGGAATCGGCGGTTGGGCTCCGAACCCGGTCGGCTGAAACTGCGGACCCGGCATCGGTGCGGGCGGTGACGGCATGGGCGGCAGCAAGCCCGCATCCATCACGCCGTACGGAGGCTGAGGGGGACCCGGGGGCGGCTGAGGAGTTCCGGCGACAGCCGCCGGGATGGGCCCGCGGGAGCGAATGTGCGCCTGTTGCTGCAAACCGCTTCGCCGTACCGGCTGCGTCGGCGGCACCTGCGCGTCAGCGGGCCCGGCGGTGTTCTGGGGAGACATCCCCGCCGATTCAAGGGCGACCGGCCCAGTCATAGCCGGAACGGGAGAAGCCTCTTTCGCTACGCTAGCGGCCGACACACCCTCCGCCTTGGCGCTTGCGGTCTCGACGCCCGATTCTTTCGTTTTCTTCCTTGCGGCTGCCCGGAAGAGACCGCGCGGCTGAATGCGCCGCTCCGACTTCCGTACGAGCTTCAACAACTGCAGCACGTCCCGTTCGTTGATCGGATCGCCGTAATAGAAGCCCTGCCCGTACTCGCACTCGATTGATCTGAGGTATCCGACGTCTTCGTCGGTCTCCACACCCTGAACGACCACCTTGCGCCCGAGTTCGTGCGTCATCGCCGTCACCGCGCGCAGCATTCCGCTCGCAGCCGTCTCCGGCCCACCCGTCCCGTCGAGCAGTCCGCGATCGATGCGCACCGCATCGAATGGAAGACGGCCGAGATAGAGCAGCGACGAATACCCGGCGCAGAAATCGTCCAGCACCAGCTCAGCGCCAGCACTGCGAAGCCATTCCAGCATTTCGGCGGCGTGTTCCGGATTGTCCATCACCATCGCTTCGGGCACGCCCAGCTTCAGCGAACCCTTGACGACCTGACAGCGCGCGAGCACCTGCCGTATCTCATGCGCCATGGCCTGATCGACCTTCAACGCCATTGGCAGATTGAAATTGACGAAAAGCGCATTCTCCGCGCGCGGCAGTTCCTTCTGCCACGCGGCGCATTCCTTCATCGCCTGATTGAGGACGAGATGCAGCGTCTGCGTCCACAGGTCGGCCGAACCCTCCCAGTCCATGAACCCGAACGGATTGATGAGACCGTGCTTGGGATGATCCCAGCGCACCAGCGCTTCGAAACCGGCGAGCTCCTCCGTCGGCATGTAGACGATCGGCTGGTAGAGGACCTTGATCTGGTTCTTCTCAAGCGCCCTTCGGATCTCCGCATCGGCTACGGCGCGTTCGTCGGTCTGCTGCCGCATCTCCGGACGGAAGATTTCGATGCGGTCTGCACCGCCCCGCTTGGCCCGGTACATCGCCGTTTCCGCCTCGCGCAGAAGGTCGGCCCCGGAGGCCTGGTGCCCATCATAGATTGCAAGCCCGAGCGACCCCGTGAGCACGATCTCCTGTCCGGCAAGCTTGATCGGGGATCTGAGACTGCGGCGGACGCGTTCGGCGAGGCTCGCGAGCTCCTGGGCAGGCCGCTCTTTCAAAAGCAGGATCGCGAAACGGTCACCTCCGGCGCGCGCCAGTGTATCCTCAGCTTCCAGATGCCGCTGGATTCGGCGCGCGACCGTAAGCAAAAGGCTGTCGCCGACGACAGCGCCATAGGACGCATTCACGGCCCTGAACTTGTCGACGTCGATGTAGATCACCGTCGGCCTGACCTGGGGCTCATGACGGGCCCGCTGCATGGCCACTGCGAGGCGGTCTTCCAGAAGTTGCCGGTTGGGTAGGCCGGTAAGCGAGCACTTGACGGCATCGTTCATCAGGCGCTCCTGCGCCCGCTTCGTGTCAGTAACGTCGCGCAACAGCCCGACACTTTTCACGGTGCGCCCGTCCTGGCTCGGAATGGAGGAAGCCTCGATCTCGTACCAGCGATAGGAATTGTCGGCGTGCCTCAGGCGGAACACACAGCGCATCTGTCCGTGATTGCGCTCTTCGTTGGAGACGAGCGACAGCCGGAACCGCTCGCGGTCGGCCGGATGAATGTGTCGGCAGAAATCCTCGACCTTCGTGTTGAGTTCACCCGGATTGAGCCCCAGAGCCGCCTCCACGCCGCCGGATACTTTCACTTCGTCGCGCCGGGCGCTCCATTCCCAAACGCCCGCGCCCGCCGCCTCCACGGCGACAGACCTCAGTTGAAGCTCCGTCGGCGATGCCCCGTAGACCGGCTCAAGCGACCGGAAGGCGAACTGGGTTACGGTAAAGCCGATCAGCAGAACGATCAGCACGAGACCGGCTACGAGGCCCGAGACGACCATGTCGCCCGCCAACTGACCTGTCAGCGTCACCCCCGTACCGAAGCACCAGACGATGAGGAGCAGCCACGTCGGAATGAGGGCGAGCGCCCGGTCTTGCCCCCGCAAAGCC
>JBLMYE010000316.1:0-2739 GCA_050258115.1 Deltaproteobacteria bacterium
ACTTCGGCGGCGAACCCGACGAAGACGGCATCACTGACGACAAGTGGGATTTCGCCTACGCCGCCCAGCTTGCCTACGCGTACAACGACAACTGGAACATCGCCCTTGAAGCCTACGGCACGGTCGAGCGCCTCGGCAACACGGGCACCCGTGGGGAAGCCGCTCTCGCGCTCGGCGATCACGATCAACACCGCATCGGACCGGTCGTCTACTATATGTACGACTTCGGGCGCAGCCTGCGGCCCGACCCTCGCCGCGACGAGGATGGCGAAATCGAATCCAGCGAGCTGACGGTGGGCTTGGGTTGGCTGGTCGGGCTCAACGACGATACGCCGAACGGCACGCTGAAACTCAGCGTTGAAGTCGATTTTTGACGTTCTTCAGATCGAGCGCAGGCGCGCGGGCAGGAACCGCGACGCGATGGGGCTGGTCATGAGCGGCTGAAGCTTGGCTTCCGTCGCATCCACTTCGGCAATGGCGGCGTCGAGCGACTGCGCCAGAGCTTCGAGTCCCGGTATCGATCGCGCGTCGTCCCGCATGTAGGCGAGCGTTTCACGAACCGTCGAAAGATCGATGGCCGGCGGCCAGGGGCGATGGCGCGAAATACGGAACACGGGCGCGGCTCCTCGTAAAGTCTTAACTAAAGGTAAGCGAATTACGGACAATTGAGCAAGATCCATGCCTTCCGGCACAGCGTGTCCGGCTGGTTCCCGTGTTCCAAAACGGCACAAGCGGCGCGATATTTGCGCTTATTTTGGAAACAGAACTTTTACTCTGGTGATCGAATATGAGCCTCCGGCGCGCGGGAAGAACCGGGTGCGTCAGTCGTCGAAAAGGACCGCACCGTGCTGGAAAAACGCCGTCCTGGCGTCCTCATCATCGTCGAAAATCTCACCGTGCCGCTCGATCGCCGCGTCTGGCAGGAAGCGTGTGCGCTGCGTGACGACGGCTACACCGTCTCGGTAATCTGTCCGAAAGGCGGCGTTCACAGGGCATCCTACGAGCTCCTCGAAGGCATCCACGTCTTCCGCCATCCGCTGCCTGTGGAAGCCCGGGGGCCGCTTGGCTATCTCGCCGAATACTCGATCGCGCTGTTCTACGAATTCGTGCTGTCCGTCAAAGCCCATTTCAAGGTCGGCTTCGATGCGGTCCAGGCCTGCAATCCGCCCGATCTCATCTTCATCATCGGCGCCTTCTGGAAATATCTCTTCGGCAAGCCGTTCGTCTTGGACCACCACGACATCAATCCCGAACTCTACGAGGCCAAGTTCGGCCGCCGCGACGGCTGGCATCGCCTGCTTCACATGCTGGAACGCATGACCTTCCGCGTCGCCGATGCCGCGATCGCCACCAATGAAACCTTTAGAGATATTGCGACCGGCCGCGGCGGCATGGACAAGGACCGGGTCTTCATCGTCCGATCCGTGCCCGATACCAGCCGCTTCCGCCGCGTCGCCCCGGATCCATCACTGAAGAACGGCCGCAAGCATCTCGTCGGCTTTGTCGGCATCATGGGCGCCCAGGACGGCGTCGACCTCTTTGTGGAGGCGATGAATGTCATCGTTCATGATCTTGGCCGCAACGACGTGCAGGCGTTGATCGTCGGCACCGGAACGGAACTTCCCCAGCTGAAGAAACTCGCGACCGAGCGCGGCCTCGACGACGTGATCAGCTTCACCGGCTTCCTGTCGGGCGAGGCATTGCTGGCCAGCATGTCGACGTTCGATGTCGGCATCATCCCCGATCCGAAGAACGTCTACAACGACAAGATCTCCATGAACAAAGTGCTCGAGTATATGACGCTTGGCATTCCGTTCGTGCAGTTCGATCTCGTAGAGGGGCGCAAGATGGCGGCCGGCGCCGCGCTCTATGCGGCCGGCAACAGCCCCCGCTCGCTTGCCGAACGCATGCTGACCCTTCTCGATGATCCCGATCTTCGCCAGAGCACCGCCGCCGAGGGCGTGGCGCGCGCGGCCTCTCTCCTGCGCTGGGATGAAGAGCGCAAGCGCCTGCTTGCGGCCTACGACCTCGTGCTCGCGCCGCCGGCTACTTCGATCGATCGTCCAGTTGCCGCTTCTGCACGGAGCGAGGCCGGCCTCGACCGCGCGCCGGCCGTCTAGGCACGGACATCTTTGCGCAGTTGGCTCAGTTCGTCCGACATGGGGAGTGCCGCGATCACGGCGCCGCCCCCCAGTGCGAGGACGACCGCAATCGCGCGAGGTATTAACGCGCTATCCGCCGTGGCAAGAAGCACGATACCGGCCATCGCTGCGGCCGGAACCAGCATGACCGCCCGACTTAGAAAGAGAGCGGAAAGCCCCGGCGCTTGCCGATCCATGCGCCACGCAATGTATGCGAGGGAAGCCAGTTCACCGCAAAATCCCATCGCGGCGACCGCCTCGATGCCGAAACCTCCAGCTGCGAGGAACGCCGCCGGAAGGGCAGCCACGGCGCGGATCGTTCCTGCGGCGAGGAACGGTCTCGTCTCGCCAGCCGCAAGCAGAACCATTCCGGGTACGGCCTGCAGCATCCGAATGGCCCACATGGCCGCGAGCCACGCCATGACGCCCTGAAGCCCTGCGTAATTCGCTCCGAACGCGATCTGGAGCATGTACCCGCCCGCCAGCATCGCGGTCACCAGATAGCAGGCCGCGGCGAAAGTGGTGGCACCGGCCATCGCGGAGAAACGCCGGGCGAGCAGCGCCGCGTCGTTTCGGGCGTCAGCGAAGACCGGCAGCA
>JBLMYE010000317.1:0-3624 GCA_050258115.1 Deltaproteobacteria bacterium
AGGCGACGTCAAATATCATTTGGGTGCTTCATCAGACCGCTCATTTGACGGCAACAACGTCCATCTGTCGCTGACCGCCAACCCCTCGCACCTGGAGATCGTCGATCCGGTGGTGCTCGGCAAGGTTCGCGCCAAGCAGGATCAGCATGGCTGCGATCCTTCCGACCGTACGCCGATCCTTCCGTTGCTCATTCATGGCGACGCGGCTTTCGCAGGTCAGGGTGTCGTGGCGGAATGTTTCGGGCTGTCGGGGCTCAAGGGCCACCGCACGGGCGGGTCCATCCATTTCGTCATCAACAACCAGATCGGGTTTACGACCGCTCCACGTCACTCGCGGTCATCGCCTTACTGTTCCGATGTCGCGCGCATGATCGAAGCCCCGATCCTGCACGTGAACGGGGATGATCCGGAAGCGGTCGTGCATTGCGCGAAGATCGCAATCGAATTCCGGCAGCGGTTCCAGAAACCGGTCGTGATCGACATGTTCTGTTACCGGCGCTTCGGACACAACGAAAGCGACGAACCGATGTTTACCCAGCCCTTGATGTACAAGAAGATCAAGGCGCATCCGACGGTGGTCGAGATGTACGGCAAGCGTCTCGTCGATGAAGGCGTGATCGCGGACGGCGAAGTGGAAAGCATGCGCGCGGCTTTCCGTTCGCGGCTCGACGAGGAAATGGCGGCGGCGGAGTCGTTCAAGCCCAACAAGGCAGACTGGCTCGATGGGCGGTGGTCTGGTCTGCAACGCGCTGGGGAGGATGATCTGGCGGCCGCTACGGGCGTGGATGCGGATGTGCTGCGCCATGTCGGGCGGCAGATCACGGCCATTCCTAACGAGTTCAATGCCCACAAGACGATCGTAAAGCTCATGGAGCGCCGTCGCGAAATGGTCGAGACCGGGCGCGGTATCGACTGGGCAATGGCGGAGGCGCTGGCGTTCGGATCGTTGCTGAAAGAAGGTCATGCGGTGCGCCTGTCCGGGCAGGACAGCGAGCGCGGGACGTTCTCGCAGCGGCACGCCGTTCTGATCGACCAGGAAACTGAGCGGCGCTACACGCCCTTGAAGTTCGTCTCTCCCGATCAGGCCAAATTCGAGGTCATCAACTCGATGCTTTCCGAGGAAGCCGTGCTCGGTTTCGAGTATGGCTACTCGCTCGCTGAGCCCAATGCGCTCGTGATGTGGGAGGCTCAGTTCGGAGATTTCGCCAACGGGGCTCAGGTCGTCTTCGATCAGTTTCTTTCGTCGGCGGAGCGCAAGTGGTTGCGCATGTCGGGTCTCGTGTGCCTCCTTCCGCACGGGTATGAGGGACAGGGGCCCGAGCATTCTTCTGCTCGGCTCGAGCGGTTCCTGCAGCTGTGTGCCGAAGACAACTGGCAGGTCGCCAACTGCACCACACCGGCCAACTACTTCCACATCCTGCGCCGCCAGCTTCTGAGGAAGTTCCGCAAGCCGCTCATTCTGATGACGCCGAAGTCGCTGCTGCGGCATAAGCGCGTGATTTCGCGGTTATCAGGCATGAGCACCGGCACGTCGTTCCAGCGGCTCCTGCTCGATGATGCGCAGACCCAGCCTGACGAGAAGATCAAGCTCGTTCCAGACGATAGCATCCTCCGCGTCGTGCTCTGCACGGGCAAGGTCTATTACGATCTCTACGAGGCGCGCGAACAGCAGGGGATCGACAACGTCTATCTCCTGAGAGTGGAGCAGCTTTATCCGTTCCCGGCGCGCGCGCTCATCAACGAGTTGGGGCGCTTCAAGTTTGCTGAGATCGTGTGGTGCCAGGAAGAGCCGAAGAACATGGGTGCCTGGCACTTCATGGATGCCAATATCGAGTGGGTGCTGACGCATCTTGGTTATATTCACAGGCGGCCGCGTTATGCAGGCCGGGCGGCGGCGGCATCCCCCGCGACGGGACAGCTGAGCCGCCATCTCGCCGAACAGGCGGCTCTGGTGAACGAAGCCTTGAAGGGCACCGCCAAGTGAACGGTCCTTCGCAGAGGGAAGACGAGGACGAGACGCGATGACGATTGAAATCAAGGTTCCGGTACTCGGCGAGTCGATCACCGAGGCGACGGTGGGGCGCTGGTTCAAGAAGCCCGGTGACGCCGTCAAGGCAGATGAACCTCTGGTCGAACTTGAGACAGATAAGGTGACCGTCGAGGTCCCCGCGCCCGCAGCGGGCGTTCTGGGCGATATTCTCGCCTCGCAAGGGGACACGGTGGCCATCGGCGCGCTGCTTGCGGCATTGAACGACGGCGGTGCCGCAACGGCGAAGGCCGCGGCGGGCTCTGCGAACACTGCCACGTCCCCAGCGGAAGCGGCAAAGCCGGCGGCTGCTCCTGCAAAGCCATCCGCGGCGCCGCGTGGGCCCGCCGCTTCTGCCCCGGCTCCTCCCGCGCCGTCGGCTAGAAAGGTGCTGGCTGAAGCGCAGATCGACGCCGCCGAGGTTGCCGGCAGTGGGCGGCGGGGTCAGGTTCTGAAAGAGGATGCGATCGCCGCCGCAGAGGCCTTGCGCAGCGCGCCTCAGACGGCGCCGCCTCCTCGCCGCGAGAGCCCGTCGACACCGGTGCCGGTGCCGATCCAGGAATTGAAAGTGCCGAGCGCTGTGGGCGAACCGGGCCGCGAAGAGCGGGTGAAGATGACCCGTCTGCGCCAGACGATCGCGCGGCGGCTCAAGGATGCGCAGAATACGGCTGCAATGCTCACGACGTTCAACGACGTCGATATGAGCGCCGTGATGGCGCTGCGTGCTCAATACAAGGATCTGTTCGAGAAGCGGCACGGGGTGAAGCTTGGGTTCATGAGCTTCTTCGTGAAGGCTTGTGTCCAGGCGCTGCGGGAAATTCCGGCGGTGAATGCGGAAATCGACGGCGACGACATCATCTACAAGAACTATTACCACGTCGGAGTGGCGGTTGGCACCGAGCGGGGGCTGGTCGTGCCGGTTTTGCGTGATGCCGACCGGATCTCTCTGGCTGAGACGGAAATCGCGATCGCCGAATTCGGGCGGAAGGCGCGCGACGGCAAGCTGTCCATTGAGGACATGCAGGGCGGAACGTTCACGATCTCCAATGGAGGCGTATATGGGTCAATGCTGTCGACCCCCATCCTGAATGCCCCGCAGTCGGGCATTCTGGGAATGCACCGGATCGAAGAACGTCCGGTGGTTCGCAACGGACAGATCGTGGCGCGCCCGATGATGTATCTGGCGCTCAGTTACGATCACCGTATCGTGGACGGGAAGGAAGCCGTGACGTTCCTCGTGCGAGTGAAGGAGTGCCTCGAGGATCCGCAGCGCTTTATTCTCGAGCTCTAAACGCCCGTCGTATCTGTGCGGTTGCGGCGATTGCGCCGGACGCCGCAGCAACGCGGGATTTTCCTCATGAGACCGCTGACATGTATGACCTCGTTGTGATCGGCACAGGGCCCGGCGGCTATGTCTGCGCTATTCGCGCGGCACAGCTTGGCATGAAAGTAGCGGTGGTGGAAAAGCGGCCAAGGCACGGCGGAACGTGCCTCAATGTCGGGTGCATTCCCTCTAAAGCCCTGCTGCACGCGTCGGAAATGTTTGACGATGCGTCGCGCCATTTTCACGCCATGGGGATTAACGTCGCGCCTGAACT
>JBLMYE010000318.1:0-2666 GCA_050258115.1 Deltaproteobacteria bacterium
AGGCGGGCAAGGAAATAGGTTTCCGCCCGGCTCGCGTGCTGATGCAGGACTTCACCGGCGTTCCCGCCGTCGTCGATCTGGCGGCCATGCGCGACGGCATGCTGCAGCTCGGCGGCGACCCGAAGAAGATCAACCCGCTGGTACCCGTCGATCTCGTTATCGATCACTCGGTCATCGTCGACGAGTTCGGCTCGCCCAAGGCCATGCAGCAGAACGTAGAGCTCGAATACGAGCGCAACGGCGAGCGCTATAAGTTCCTCAAGTGGGGCCAGGGTGCGTTCCAGAACTTCCGCGTCGTCCCGCCGGGCACCGGCATCTGCCACCAGGTGAACCTCGAATATCTGGCGCAGGTCGTCTGGACCGCTCCCGCCGCAGACGGCTCCATCCTCGCCTATCCCGACACGCTGGTCGGCACCGACAGCCATACGACGATGGTCAACGGTCTCGCGGTTCTGGGCTGGGGCGTCGGCGGCATCGAAGCGGAGGCCGCCATGCTCGGACAGCCGCAGTCGATGCTGCTTCCCGAAGTGGTGGGCTTCCGGCTGACCGGACGGCTGAAGGAAGGCGTCACCGCCACCGATCTCGTACTCACCGTCACCCAGATGCTGCGCAAGCACGGCGTCGTGAACAAGTTCGTCGAATTCTACGGCCCCGGCCTCGACAACATGACGCTCGCCGACCGCGCCACCATTGCCAATATGGCCCCCGAATACGGCGCCACCTGCGGCTTCTTCCCCGTCGACCGGGAGACGCTGAACTACCTCGAACTCTCCGGCCGCTCCAAGGATCGCATCGCACTCGTTGAAGCGTTCACCAAGGCGCAGGGCCTGTTCCGCGAATCCGGTTCGCCCGATCCCGTATTCACAGCCACGCTAGCGCTCGATCTGGCCGACGTCGAACCTTCGCTCGCCGGTCCGAAACGCCCGGAAGGCCGTGTGGCGCTGAGCGCCGCCAAGTCCGGCTTCCTCGCCGCACTCGAGACCGAATACAAGAAGCCCGGCGAAGCCGCCAAGCGCGTGCCGGTCGCCGGTGAAACCTTCGACCTCGGCCACGGCGACGTCGTCATCGCCGCCATTACCAGCTGCACCAACACATCGAACCCGAGCGTCCTCATCGGCGCGGGGCTCTTGGCCCGCAACGCCGTCGCCAAAGGATTGAAGCCCGCCCCCTGGGTGAAAACCTCGCTCGCCCCCGGATCTCAGGTCGTCGCCGCCTACCTGGAAAAATCGGGCCTCCAGAAATCGCTCGACGCCATCGGCTTCAACATCGTCGGTTTCGGCTGCACCACCTGCATCGGAAACTCCGGCCCACTGCCCGCACCGATCTCCAAAACGATCAACGAGACCGGCCTCGTCGCCGCCGCCGTGCTCTCCGGCAATCGCAACTTCGAGGGCCGCGTCTCGCCTGACGTACAGGCGAACTATCTGGCTTCCCCGCCGCTCGTCGTCGCCTATGCGCTCGCCGGCACCATGCAGAAAGATCTATCCTCCGAGCCGCTCGGCACCGGCAGCGACGGCAAGCCCGTCTTCCTCAAGGACATCTGGCCGACCAACACGGAGATCCAGGACTTCATCGCCCGCAACATCACGCGCGAAATGTTCGAGAGCCGTTACGCCGCCGTCTTCGAGGGCGACACGAACTGGCAGGGCATCGCCACCAGCAAGGGCCTCACCTTCTCCTGGGACGGCAAGTCCACCTACGTGCAAAACCCGCCCTACTTCACCGGCATCAAACCGCAAGCGACGGGCGTCGGCGACATCGTCGGCGCGCGCATCCTCGGCCTCTTCGGAGACAAGATCACGACCGACCACATCTCGCCCGCCGGCTCCATCAAGGCGGCGAGCCCCGCCGGCCGTTACCTGCTCGAAAACGGCGTCTCTCAGGCCGACTTCAACCAGTACGGGACCCGCCGCGGCAACCACGAAGTCATGATGCGCGGCACCTTCGCCAACATCCGCATCAAGAACTACATGGTGAAGGACGCCAACGGCAACGTGAAGGAAGGCGGGCTCACGGTTCACTATCCGTCGGGCGAGCAGATGGCGATCTACGACGCCGCCATGCGCTACAAGGCCGAGAACGTGCCGCTCGTCGTGTTCGCAGGCGTCGAATACGGCAACGGCTCATCGCGCGATTGGGCGGCCAAGGGCACCAACCTGCTCGGCGTGAAAGCCGTCATCGCGCAGAGCTACGAACGCATCCACCGCTCCAACCTCGTCGGCATGGGCGTCGTGCCCTTCGTCTTCGAGGAAGGAACCTCGTGGCAGACACTCGGCCTGAAAGGCGACGAAACCGTCACCATTCGCGGCCTCGCCGGCGTGAAACCGCGTCAGCGCATGATCTGCGAAATCACCGACGCCAAGGGCAACAAGGTGGCGATCCCCGTCATCTGCCGCATCGATACCCTCGACGAGATCGAGTACTTCAAGAACGGGGGGATCTTGCCCTACGTGCTCAGGAACCTGGCGGCGTAGGCGGCGGCGCGAGCAGCCCAGCTGCCGCCAAAAAATATCAGGCGCGGGCTTGACCCGCGCCCTTTCTTTTCCTGTCGAAGATGGGAACAGGCATTCCAATTGGCCGTTCTTTATGCCCAGATGCAAAAGACACCATTGACACGGATGCTCTGTCGGCAAACTAATGCGTGTGCGTTGGAGGAACCCAGGTAC
>JBLMYE010000319.1:0-3482 GCA_050258115.1 Deltaproteobacteria bacterium
CTTATGACGTACCGGCTCGCTGTCCTTTTCCTTCTTGCGCTCGGTCCAGCCGATCAGGTCGTCTGTTGCGCAATCGGCAAGATCTTCCACGGTCTTGATACCGTGTTCTCCGAAGGCGACGAGCATGGCCGTCGTCACGCCCTGCACCTCCGCAAGATCGTCGGCCACACCGAGTTCGCGCCGCTTCGCATCGCGTTCGGCTTCCTGCTGTTCCAGATACTCGCGCGCACGGCCCTGGATCTGCTCGGCGGTACCTTCGTCGAAACCCTCGATATTGGCGATTTCCGCCAGGTCGACGTAGGCGACTTCCTCGACCGACGCGAAGCCTTCCGTCACGAGAAGCTGAGCGATGACTTCGTCGACATTGAGCGAATCCATGAGCAACTGGGTGCGCTCGGCAAATTCCTTCTGGCGCCGTTCGCTTTCTTCCTGCTCGGTCAGGATGTCGATGTCCCAGCCGGTCAACTGCGAGGCCAGCCGCACGTTCTGGCCACGGCGGCCGATTGCGAGCGAAAGCTGTGATTCGGGAACGACCACTTCGATGCGCGCGCTGTCCTCATCGAGCACAACCTTGGAGACTTCGGCCGGCGCGAGGGCATTGACGATGAAACTCGCCGCATCGGGATTCCACTGGATGATGTCGACCTTCTCCCCCTGCAGCTCGTTGACCACGGCCTGGACACGAGCGCCGCGCATACCGACGCACGCACCGACCGGATCGATGGAGGAATCTTTCGAAACAACGGCGATCTTGGCGCGCGAGCCTGGGTCCCGGGCGACCGACTTGATTTCAACGACGCCGTCGTAGATTTCCGGTACTTCCTGGGCAAACAGACGAGCCATGAACTCCGGTCTTGCGCGCGAGAGGAAGATCTGAGGTCCGCGCTGCTCGCGGCGGACGTCATAGATGTAGGCGCGGACGCGATCGCCGTACTTCGGCGTTTCGCGCGGGATCATTTCATCGCGGCGGATGATGCCCTCCGCGCGCCCCAGGTCCACGATCACGTTGCCATACTCGGCGCGCTTGACCGTTCCGTTGATGATCTCGCCGACCCGGTCCTTGTATTCCGCGAACTGTCGGTCACGTTCGGCTTCGCGCACCTGCTGCACGATGACCTGCTTGGCGTTCTGGGCGGCGACGCGCCCGAACTCCAACGGCGGAAGGCTTTCGGCAATCAGGTCCCCGACTTTGGCGTCCGGGTTGCGGCGCTGCGCATCGGCAAGACGGATCTCCGTCGCCTCGTTTTCCACGGTCTCGACCACAGCCAGAACGCGGGTTAGCCGGGTTTCACCCGTTTTCGGATCGATCTCGCAGCGGATGTCGTTCTCCGCTCCGTAGCGCGATTTGGCCGCTTTCTGGATGGCGTTTTCCATCGCCTGCAGAACGATCTTTCGGTCGATCGATTTCTCGCGCGCGACTGCGTCTGCGATCTGCAGCAGTTCGAGCCTGTTGGCGCTGATACCTGCGATGCCGGCCATGCTCAGTTCTCCACCTCAAATTCGTCCGGCTCCGCACCATCAGCGAAACCGGATCGTCCTTGTTTCTTTGCGCGAGTGAGTGCCTCGCGGATCAAGTCGTCCGTCATGACGAGCCGTGCCTCGGATACGAGACCCAGCGGAAATCCAATCGTCGTGGACCCGACGTCGGGAAGATCAAGTTCAACCCGCACTTCGCCGTCTTCGAAGCCTTCGAGCTTGCCCTGGAACCGGCGGCGGCCGTCTACGGGTTCACGCAATTCGAGTTTTGCCAAATGGCCGGCCCAGTTCTCGAAATCCGACGCGCGCACGAGCGGGCGATCGATGCCGGGCGAGGAAATCTCGAGACGGTAGGCGTCAGAGATCAAATCGTGCGCGTCGAGCAGCGGGGACAGTTCGCGCGAGACCGTTTCGCAATCGTCGATCGACATGGAGCCGTCGGGGCGCTCGGCCATGATCTGCACCGTCTGGCCGTCCCGTCCGGAAATCTTTACGCGGACCAGCCTGTAGCCGAGATTTTCGAGCACGGGCTCGACAAGACCCGCCAGCGTCGCCGCCAAACCGGTCTCGTTGTAAAACCTTTCGTCGCTCGTGCGTGTTTCGGCCTGCATCCCGCTCTTGGCCCGGGTTCGTCGTGAGCACCGCTCACGATCCGTGACCCTAAAACAAAAAGAGCGGACCCTTGCGGGCCCACTCTCAAGAGTTGAGATGATCATGAGCAAGTTCAAACTACGCAATGCGGTCGCATCTGGCAAGGCCGATCGAGGGCTTTTCCGGCGTTTACTAGAACTTTTTTGAGTGTGCCGCCGTCAGACCCGGATGAACGTCAGGAACATCGGGCGGCGGCCTTCCCGGAGAGCTTTTGCCTCGTAGCGGGTGCCGGGCCAGTCAGGCCAGGGCGTTCGCCAGTCGGCGGCGGTGGAGGCCGTCCAGCGGAACCGGGGGTGCGGGACAGCCGCCTCCAGAACGGTACGCGCGTACGAATCGATGTCGGTCGCAAAGCGCAGTTCAGCCCCGGGCTTCATGACTTCCGCCAACCTGTCCAGAAAGGCTCTGGAAACCAGCCGGCGCTTGGCATGGCGCGCCTTGGGCCAGGGATCGGGGAAGAGGATGAAAACCCTGGTCAGTTCCGAGGGAGCCAACGCCCGCAAAAGCGGCCGGACATCGTCCGGATGGAGCCGGACATTGGTCAGTTTCTGCTCCTCGATTGCGGTTACGGCCTTGATCACCCCGTCTTCGAAAGGCTCGCAGCCGATCAATCCTACATCGGGATGGCTCTTCGCCTGATGAATGAGGTGCTCGGCGCCGCCAAAACCGATTTCAAGCCAGACTTCCCGAACCCGACCATCGAACACGGCCGCAAGGGGCGCGCCCCCGAGCCGGGCGAGATCCAGCCGCAAGCGGGGCAGGCTATCCGTCATCAGGGCCTGCTGACGTGGGCTCGGTTTGCGTCCGCGCTTGCGGCCGAAGGATCGAAGATCGGCCCCGCGGCCCTCCTGGTTGTCGCTCATCATCGACCTGACCGAACGATCGCAAACAAAATGGCCGCGGAAGTTTATCCCGCGGCCTTTACTCGTTTATCGGAGCGATCAGACCGCGGCAGTGATCTTTGCGGCCAGATCGGTCCGCTCCCACGAGAAGCCGCCATCGGCATCCGGGGCCCGGCCGAAGTGGCCATAGGCGGACGTGCGCGCATAGATCGGCTTGTTCAAATCGAGTTGGGTACGAATGCCCCGCGGCGACAGGTCCATGACCTGCCCCAGCGCTTTTTCGAGCGCGGCTTCGTCCACTTTGCCCGTGCCATGCGTGTCGACGTAAATCGAAAGGGGGCGGGCGACACCGATGGCATAAGAAAGCTGAATGGTGCAACGGTCCGCCAAGCCCGCCGCGACCACGTTTTTCGAAAGATAGCGGGCCGCGTAGGCCGCCGAGCGATCGACCTTCGTGGGATCCTTGCCGGAGAAGGCGCCCCCGCCGTGGGGTGCCATGCCGCCGTAGGTGTCGAC
>JBLMYE010000320.1:0-3649 GCA_050258115.1 Deltaproteobacteria bacterium
AAGCACGGGAAATGGGACCACTTCGGGCGCGGCGGCGGGGATGGCGACCGTGCGGGCGCTGCCGGCCGCGGGACATCGCCCGATGATGGAGGTTCAGAGCGGTAACGCCCGAAGCCCGCACGCATCTTTCTCGACAAAGACAATGGCCCGCCGGTCAATGCCGGCGGGCCGATTGCCGATCTAAGCACGCGCGTCTCACAACACCTCGTGCGGCAAGCCTCCGATGCGGAGGGCACGTGCGGGCGACGTGAGAACGAAAAAGCCGACCCCAAGTCGGAGCCGGCTCCATGAGCCTCAATGGCGAGAGGCGCTCGACAGTCTGTCGATCTCTTCTTTGATCTTCAACTTCTGCTGTTTCATCCTTCGGATCTCGAGGTCGTCCGATCCGGGTCTGGCCATCTCCTCCGTGATCCGGCGGTCGAGCTGCCGGTGCTTCTCTGCGAGTTCGTGGAGATGAGCGGACAACGCCATTTAAACCTCCTTCGATCGTTGAGCCGGAGGATCATGCCAGAGAAAACGCACCTTGTAAAAGGTCCGCAGGGCCCACCATTTCCTCTTCATTAAGTTGTGAAGCAGGTTGGTGAAGATCCGGCCGTCCCGGTGAACTGTGGTCGCGGTCGCGGTCCGTTGGTGTTTGGCTTGTGCCATTCAATTGGGCCGTTCCGCGGCCTGTCCGCCGGCAGCCTCCGACGTAAGATGTTGCAGAAATAGGTGAGAAGCGTAAAACGCGCCGCGGGGTGCCGTGTCGGCAACGCGGCCTGTGCAGGTGCGAAGAGGCGCCATGGTGCGACACAACGAAGGGGAGTTGCGGGAGGAACTCGTGCGGCTGCGGAACGAACACCGCGTGCTCGACGAGGAAATTGTCGCACTCGAGGCTATGGGCGGCCTCGATCAGCTGAACATCCGGCGGCTGAAAAAAAAGAAGCTCGCGCTGAAAGACCAGATCACGGCGATCGAAGACCAGCTTTTGCCCGACATCATCGCCTGATTGCTGGCGCACGACCCGGAAGAACCGCCGGCGGCCCGGCCGCGTTTCGAACAACTGACGGCCTCGTCGCCGGTGACCGTCGCGTGAGGTAGCATGCGGTCTGTCGAAACTTGGCTTTATCCCACGCCCGCCGGCCTCTATTGCGAGCCGGGCAACTTCTACATCGATCCACCGCGCGCGGTCGATCGTGCCCTTATCACGCATGGCCACTCCGATCATGCGCGTCCCGGACATGCCCATGTGCTCGCCACCACCGAGACGATCGAGATCATGAAAGTCCGCTACGGTGAAAACTGCGCCGGGACATTCCAAGCAGCGGCTCTTGGGACAGAGATCAATGTCGGCGGAGTATGCGTGCGTCTGGCACCAGCCGGCCATATTCTAGGCTCCGCTCAAATCGTCCTGGAGCATGCAGGCCGCCGCGCCGTCGTTTCCGGCGATTACAAGCGCGCCGCCGATCCCACCTGCCGCCCGTTCGAGCCCGTTCAATGCGATGTCTTCGTCACCGAAGCGACGTTCGCACTTCCGGTCTTCCGCCACGAACGCGCCGAAGACGAAGCGCGGCGCCTTGTCCGTTCGATCATGCGCAACGCCGGGCGCACGCATCTGCTCGGCGTCTATGGTCTTGGCAAATGTCAGCGCATGATCGCGCTGCTGCGCCAGCAGGGCTATCAACAGCCCATCTGGCTGCATGGGGCGCTCGTTCCCTTGACGGCGCTCTATGAGCGTCTTGGCGTCGACCTCGGTGACTGCCGCCCGGCCGGCACGGCGCGCGACGATGACCTGAAAGGAGGTTTGGTGATGTGTCCGCCCCCGGCGTTGTCGGATCGCTGGTCGCGCCGCATGGGTGACGACCCCGTTCGCGTCTTCGCGTCGGGCTGGATGCGCGTGCGCGGCCGGGCGCGTCAGCGCGGCGTTGAATTGCCCCTCGTCGTCTCTGATCACGCGGACTGGCCGGAATTGCTCGACACGATCGTCGAGACCGGAGCCGAAGATGTCTGGGTGACGCATGGGCGCGAGGACGCGCTAGTCCGTCAATTGAGCCTCATGGGCCGCCGTTCGCGCGCGCTGGCGCTCGTCGGGTACGAGGATGATGCCGAGTAGCCCCAGAGTAGACGATGCGTGAGTTCGCCGAACTGCTGGATTGCCTTTCGACGACACCGAGCCGAACCGGCAAGCTTGCGCTCCTTTCCGATTACCTCAGAGCCGCGCCGGATCCGGACCGCGGATGGGCATTGGCCGCGCTGACCGACGGTCTTCCCGTTCGCATTGCGTTCCGGCGCATTCTGTCGGAACTGATGATCGATCGGGTCGATGCGGAGCTGTTCAGGCTTTCCAGGGATTTCGTCGGGGACACGGCAGAAACGGTCTCGCTGCTCTGGCCAGCGGCGCCCGCGCCCTCGATGCCGCCGCGGCTCGGCGAGATCGTGGAGAACCTTCTGAACGCCAAACCTTCGCAACACGCTGCCATCATCGCGGCGGTCCTCGACAGCTGCAACGTGCGCGAGCGCTGGGCCTTCCTGAAGCTGATCGGCGGGGCGCCGCGCGTCGGCGTTTCGGCCCGCCTTGCCAAAACCGCCGTCGCCGAGATCGGCGGGCAAGATGTGTCTGCCGTCGAAGAGGTCTGGCATGCGCTGAACCCGCCCTACACGGAACTCTTCGCCTGGATGGAAGGCAAGGCAGATCGCCCCGACTCCAGCGCGGTCCCCGTTTTCCGGCCGCTCATGCTGGCGCATCCGATCGAAGAGGCGGACTGGCCAGCGCTCGATCCGAACGACTTTGCCGCGGAATGGAAGTGGGACGGGATCAGGGTGCAGATCGCAGCCAAGGCAGGTGACGTGCGCATCTACTCCCGCACGGGCGACGACATCTCCCCGGCGTTCCCCGATATACGTGCCGCCTTCGCCCATGCCGATGTGGTGGCGGACGGCGAATTGCTTGTCGTGCGTCAGGGAACGGTCGCGCCGTTCAACGATCTCCAGCAGCGCCTGAACCGCAAGACCGTGACCGGGAAAATGCTGCGTGATTATCCCGCTCACCTGCGCCTCTACGATCTTCTGTTTTCAGGTGACGACGACGTGCGGCCGCTTGCCTTCGAGGAGCGCCGCTTGCGGCTTGAAGAATGGCACGCACGCGAACGCCCGATCGTGTCCGACCTCAGCGCGCTGGTGCCCTTCTCGAACTTCGCCGAGCTGGAGGAACTCTGGCGCGGGGCTCGCGAGTCCGGCATCGAAGGCTTGATGTTGAAGCGCCGCGCCAGTCCCTACCTGGCGGGCCGCCCCAAAGGCCATTGGTTCAAATGGAAGAGGGCGGCACTGACGCTCGATTGCGTGCTGATGTACGCGCAGCGCGGTTCGGGTAAGCGTTCGTCGCTCTACTCCGATCTGACTTTTGGCGTCTGGCGCCCGCGCGAGGGGAGCGATGAACGCGAACTGGTCCCGGTCGGCAAGGCGTATTCGGGGTTCACAGATGCCGAGCTGCGCGAACTCGACCGGTTCATCCGCGCCAATACGACCGAAACGTTCGGTCCCGTCCGTGCGGTCGCCCCGCAGCTGGTACTTGAAATTGCGTTCGATGCCGTTCAGCCTTCCACCCGGCACAAATCGGGCGTCGCCATGCGTTTCCCGCGCGTCCATCGCATTCGATGGGACAAGCCGGCGG
>JBLMYE010000321.1:0-3327 GCA_050258115.1 Deltaproteobacteria bacterium
GTTGCCTACAACCACGTCTTCATCGAAGACGGTGAGTTCGAACGCCATCCGGCATCCGCATCCGGCCCGGTCATATCCGGAACGGTCGACGCGGCCGTTGACATCGTGACGGTGGGCCTGAGGTCGAAATGGTGAACCGCCGCACTGGTCTCCACCCGCGTTCCACGGCATGAAGGGGGCATTCATCAGGCCGGGCTTTTCCGGCGCCGCGAAGTGAAACGCCCAACGTGACACAGCGATCAGATCGTTCCGGCACCGGGAAAGACCAGGGCGCATCCTACGGTGAACGCGTCGCGCTCTACTTCGCCGCGATGTTCGTGATCTACGGCGTGCTGATACCGTTCCTCCCGGTCTGGCTGGACGGCCGCGGGCTGGATGCGAACGAAGTCGCCATCGTCACCGCCGTCCCGTTCATCCTTCGCCTCGCCGTCACGCCATCCGTCGCGATCCTCGCCGACAGGCATGGCGCGCACCGGACACTCGTCGTGGCGTCGGCCTGGGCCGCCCTGGCGGCAAGCCTTCTCCTGGGCGGCATGAATGGCTTCTGGCCCATCCTCGTCGTCGCGGCCGCGTTGTCGCTGTCCGCCGCCACCATGATGCCCCTCGTCGAGGCGATCGCCGTCAAGGGCGTGCGGCGCTATTCGCTCGATTACGGTCGCATGCGGCTGTGGGGCTCGCTGTCGTTCGTGGCCGTGGGCCTGATCGTCGGCGCATGGATCGACCGCAGCGGATCGGAAGCAGCACTGTGGGTCATGATCTCAGGCACCATCCTGACGGTCGCAGCCGCGCACGCGCTGCCACGCGAAACGGCCGCGCCCGGCGAAGACGTGCAAAGCATCGCGCCGCGCCGCCGCGTCGGCCCGGAAGTCTACCGGCTGTTGCGCCTGCCGGTTTTTCTGGCCTTCCTGTTCGCGGCGAGTGCCGCCCAGGCCTCGCATGCGCTATTCTATACGTTCGGTGCGCTCCACATGCGCGAGCAGGGCATCTCAGGCACCTGGATCGGCACCCTGTGGGCCATCGGAGTCCTTGCCGAAGTTGCGCTCTTCGCTGTCGCGGGCTCGCGATTCCGCCACCTGAGACCAGACACGCTACTTGCGCTGGGCTCCGGTGCCGCCCTCCTGCGCTGGTGCGTGATGAGCATCGACCCGCCGCTGGCGCTGCTCGTTCCGTTGCAGCTTTTGCATGCGCTGACCTACGGTGCGACGCATCTGGGGGCGATCCTGTTCGTTGCCCGTGCCGTGCCAGACGACGTCTCGGGAACAGTGCAGGCGCTCTATGCGACGTTCGCGTCCGGAGTGGCGATGGGCATAGCCACATGGGCGTCAGGACCACTGTTCGAAGCCTACAAGGGGCAGGCTTACGCGGTCATGGCGGCACTGGGTCTGATCGCGCTCGGCTCGTCCGCCGTCATCACGCGACGCTGGAACCAGAGTACCATCTAGTTCCGCACGCAGTTCAGCCCCATAGCGCCGGCGGCGGCGGTTCGATGATGCCGTCACGGATGACGACCGGCGGTTGGCGATCCCGCGCGAGAAGCAGCGGCCCGTCGAGATCGACCCAGCGCGCGTAAGACGCAACGAGCAAAGCAGGCGCGATGCCGAGCGAGGTAGAGACCATCGATCCGGCCATGATGTCGAGACCGGCAGCCCGCGCCGCATCCGCCATGGCCAGCGCTTCCGTCAAACCACCGGCCTTGTCGAGCTTGATGTTGACCGCGTCATAGCGGTCGATCAGCGCCGTGATGTCGGAAGCAATATGCGCGCTCTCGTCCGCGCACACCGGCACCGGCCGGTCGCGCGTGCCGAGTGCCTCGTCGGCCTCGGCCGGCAGCGGCTGCTCGATGGTTTCAAAGTCGCAGTCGGCGGCAACCGCGAGCAGGGGATCGAGAAGTGCGTGCGTCCAGGATTCGTTGGCGTCCCCGATGAGACGTGCGTCGGGCCGCGCCCGGCGCACGGCGCGCATGCGCGATTCGTCACCGTCGCCGCCCAGCTTGAGCTTGAGAAGCTTGAGGTGGGGCACGCGCGCCGCTGCATCCGCCATGGCCTGCGGCGTGTCGAGGCTGATCGTGTAGCAGGTTTCAAAAGCGCGCGGCCTCGGCCGCCCGAGCAGATCGGACACGGACTTGCCGGCAAGCTTGGCTTCAAGATCATACAGCGCGCAATCGAGCGCGTTGCGCGCTGCTCCTGGCGGCAACATCCGCATGAGCTCTTCATGTGAAGCGGGAACCCCGGCGGTTTCGATCGCCGCGGCTGTGGCGGCGGGGGTCTCGCCATAGCGCGCGTACGGAACGCACTCGCCCCGGCCTTCCACATCGCCTTCGCCGATCGTGACCGTCACAACGACGGCTTCCGTCTTGGAGCCTCGCGCGATGACGAAAGGCAGCGTCAACGGCCAGTTCTCGATCGAAACGCGGAGCGTGCGGTGGAGGGTCATGCTGGGCCCGGGTGCTCGCCCGTCCGGTCAGGTCAACCGGCCCGTGGCATGGGCAAGGAACAGGTAAACGCGACCGGAATCCGACAGGAGGTGGTTCTGAGTGGTGCGGCCGGACGGGTCTCGCTGGTCGAGTTCCCGGCGAATTCGCTCGAAATCCTCGAGAAAGCGCGTGAGCGTCGCCTGCAGGCTCGGATCGGAGGGCAGCCGCCGGGTGATTTCGTCGAAGATCTGACGCCCCTCGGCCGAATAGAGCCCGCGCGAGAGCACGTTGCGATGCCCGGCACCGATGCGCGACCAGAGCGCCGACGTCGTCGGCTGATCGAGAGCGCGGGCCACCACGTCGATGTTGAAACGGAAGGGAGCGGCCTGCGGCGGCGATGCGGGCGCCTGCGGCTGACGTGTTGCGTTCGCCGCCGCCTGCTCTTCATCGCGCGAGGCGCGTGCGAGAAGGTCGCCGAGCGACCAGCCTTCGCGGCCGGTCTCCGCGCCCGGTTGCCGGTTGAGCTGAGACAGGCCGGGCTGCGGCGCGGGCGAAACAGGGGCCGGGGGCTGATAGCTTGCGGCCGGCGGAGGCAATGCCGCGGCCTGACCGGGCGGCAGAGGAGCGCCCACAGGCCGGGTGACGTCCCGCGCCTGAAGCGTGCGCTGGGTAAGATTGGCCAGTGTATCGAGCGCCTTCAGCTGATCGGATAGCGCCTTTCGCATCTGGTCGGCGCTGTCGCGGGTCGCCAGCGGCAGCTTTTCCAGTTGATCCTTGAGACGGGTCTGTTCCGCTGCGATTTCAGCCGCCGTGCGCGCCGCCCTTTGACGAACTTCGTCCGCAGTCTGGTCGACGCGCGAGGACAGGCTGTCGAGGTCGCGCGTGACGCTGGAAGACACACTCGCGAAGCGGCT
>JBLMYE010000322.1:0-4180 GCA_050258115.1 Deltaproteobacteria bacterium
GCCTGCCCAATAGAGCTTCTGCTCTTCTTCGCTTTCGGGTACCGCCGACGTATCGTCGACGACGATATCGCCCTTGAGTTTGGCGAGGTCGACGCCCTGCTTTTCCAGTTCCTCAGCTCGCGCTTTCTGCGAGCGCTGGTACTTTTCGATACCGCTGATGATGCCACGGCGCTGCGTGTTCATCTTGTCGAAGAGGCCGTAGAAGAGTTTCGACAGCTGAGCATCGCGATCGGCCTCCGGCACCGACGCGGCGAACGCGTCGATCTCGGCATTCGCCTTCTCGATTGGCAGTCGCCGCGACGCCAGCTTTGTCACCAGAGCGGGCAGTTTCTCCTCGCGAAACCAGTCTTTGTATTCATCAAGCGGTGGGCCGTCCCAGATGGCGGTGACAGAGAGGTTCTCCACCTTCTTCTGTACGCACGGCCAGTCGGGGTTCTTGGGATCGACGGCAGCAACGGCAGCCGTAGCCAGCACAAGACCGCCCGCCGCCAGGAGGACGGCCGCTTTCATGGTCTGACGCATCATCACGAACGCTTCCTTCCGGGTTATGATTTTCGTACCGCCTGACGGCCGATGCCGCGCTGCTTCCCATGTGGGTTCGGACGTTTCAAGAGTAAACAACATTACGGATCGGTTAGCCCGCGTTGCCGCCGCCCGGTCCGCCCCGCCGCGCGATCAGACCCTTGGAGGGATTGTAGGCAAAGACGGCCAAGCCCAGGAACACGATGGTGCAGGCCACTACAACCACAAGATGGGTGAGGTCGAGCAGTTCGCCCGATGCCAATGGAACGAGAACGCCATCGAGACTTATGCCGGGTTGGACCGGCGTCATCGTCGGATCGATCTTGGCGCCGACCTCGCCATAGAGGGCGAAGCGGATGAGTTCCACGGCATGCGTGAACGGATTGAACCGCGCGATCTCGTAGAGGAGCGGGCTGCCCTCGCGAATGCGCCAGAGCGGGTAGAGCGCGGAGGATGCGAAGAACATCGGAAAAATCACGAAGTTCATCACGCCTGCGAAGTTCTCTAGCTGACGGATGAGAGATGACATCAGCAGCGCGAGCGCTCCGAGCATCAGCCCGGACAGGATGAGAGCGGGCAGCACGGTCAAATAACCGTACCAGGGCGGAATGATATCCCAGAAGTAGGCGATCGCCAGGAACGTGTAGGCCTGCAGAACGGCGACCGCGACGCCGCCGATCAGCTTGGATAACAGCAGGAACGATCGCGGAAACGGGGCCACCAGAAGCGTCCGCATAGCGCCGGTTTCCCGATCGTAGACCATCGAGAGAGACGACTGCATCGCATTGAAGAGCAGGATCATGCCGATCAGGCCCGGCGTGATGAACGTCTCATACAAGACGTATGTGGTGTAGGGCGGGATGATCGACACGCCGAGGACTTGACGGAATCCGGCGGCGAATATGAAAAGCCACACCAGGGGACGGACGAGAGCGGAGAAGAAACGCTCGCGCTGGTAAAGAAAGCGCAGCACCTCCCGCCAGACGATGCCGCGGAAACAGGCGAGGTATGCGCCGGCTCCATGTTTTGCAGGAGCGCTGAGGTCGGCGGTGCGAATGGGGGTATCCACGTTCATGCGGCCTCCGCGGTCTCATTGGTACCGGTCATGGACCGGAAGGCTTCGCGAACGTTCGGTTTGCCGGAGCCCGTGAGCAGCCCGGGTACCGACCCCGAGTAAAGAATGCGGCCTTTGTGCAGAACCACCACGCGGTCCGTCGGAGCGATTTCATCGATGAGATGTGTCGCCCAGAGAACCCCCATGCCTTCCCGCTCGACGAGGCCGCGCACGATTGACAGCACGCTTTCACGCGACCCTATGTCGAGACCGACGGTCGCTTCGTCGAGAAGCAGAAGTCCGGGTCGGTGCAGCAGCGAGCGGGCAATCTCGACGCGCCGCGCCTGTCCGCCGGAGAGATTGCGAACCTTCTCATGGGCACGGTCGGCGAGCCCCACGATCGAGAGAGCCGCGGCCGCCCTCGCCTTGGCGTCCGCTTTCCGGATACCGTGCAGGGCCGCGTGGTAGTAAAGGTTCTGTTCGAGCGTCAGGTCGCTGTCGAGCGTGCGGCTCTGGAAGACGACGCCGAGCCGCTGCAGGGCTGCGGTCGGCTTGCGGCGGACATCGTGGTCGAGGATTCTGATCTCGCCGGAAACGTTGTCGTAGAGCCGTGTGATCAGCGCAAACAGCGTCGATTTGCCCGCGCCGTTCAACCCGAGCAGGACCGTGAAAGACCCCCGAGGAACGTCGAGCGATACATTGTCGAGCACCTGTTTCTCGCCGAAGCGATGGCTGACGCCGCTGACCACCAGCGCGTCTGCCGGGGAGGGTTCCCCGGCACCGTCATGAATGGGAGTGGTCGACAAGGATGACCTCGCTTTCAAGCCGTGACGTGCTGCGTTGCAGGCTGAGCGGAATGCGCAATACCCCGTGGCGTTAATTCGCCGCTCCGGCGCCGTCCGAATTGCCCGGTGTGATGCCCGAGACGACGCCCCATGGATAGCGGCCTGTTTTTATCGATTTGATCGGCTTTTCGGACGCCACGTCGATGACCGTGACGTCGTTGGAAGTTCCATTTGTGGTGAACAGGAGTTTGTAGTCCGGCGTAAAGCCGAGATTCCAGACCCGCTGTCCGACGAGAATGTACTTCTCGACTTCATAGGTCTTGGCATTGACGACCGCCACCCGGTTTGCCGGACCGAGCGCGACGAACGCCTTGGAGTTGTCCTGATTGAAACGCACTCCGACCGGCTGGATGGCGTCCTTCGTGATCCCCTGGATATCGAAGTTGATCTTATGGGTGACTTTTTTCTGCACCGGATCGATCACGCTGACGCTACCGCCGATTTCCGCAGAAACCCAGACTTCCGAACCGTCGCTCTTGAATTCGGCGACGCGCGGGCGGTTGTCGACGAGAATGTTTTCGACGTTCTTGAAACCATCCGTCGTGATGAAGTGCGCCATGTTCGTTGTTTCCGACGTATTCACAAGGAGCTTGCCGTCGGGGCTCATGCCCATGCCTTCCGGTTCCACACCGACAGGGATGTCGGTGACGATCGTGCCCTTCTGGATGTCGACGACCGTGACGAGATTGTCGTCCTCGTTGGACACGTAGAGAGGGTTGCCGGAGGTGTGCAGGATCGGCAGTTCCGGGTCGGGCCCCGACGGCAGATCCTTAACCAGCTTATAGGTTTCCGTATCGTAGACCTGCATGCGGTTGTCGTCGGACGTGGCGACGATGACCCATTTGCCGTCCTTCGACAGGATGATGCCGCGCGGACGGTTGCCCGTCTTGATGGTGTGTACGACCTCCAGCTTTTCGCTGTCGATCACGGAAACCGTGTTTTCCTTTTCATTAGAGACGAAGACCTTGTAGCCGGCGGACGCCGGGCCGGCAGCCGCGGCAAGAGAGGTCAAGGCGAAAGCGGCGATGGCCGCGGTGCTCTTCGGGAGCGTCATGGTCGATCCTCTGGAAGGATGAGGGTTGGTCGTGGAGTCGTCGAGCGCCGGATTGGCCGCTATTTCTGATACGCTCGGCATTTGGTTTCGGGCTTGTCGATGCCGAGCGTGTCGAGTTCCGTATACTGGTGCAGGAAGCCGGGCTGAGGCGAGACGGTGACGTGCATCTTGCCTGTCGCCAGAACGATGGGCTGGCGAAGCTGGCCGTTCCACGATCTATAGGTGAGCTTGCGCCCCTTGAACGCCGCAAGTTCGAAGTCCGGCGAAAGCATGTACTCAATGAGCGCCTTGCGCTCGACCGATTGCTTGCGCGTTGCCGCCTCCCCGATGGAGCGCACGGCCATCCACGCATTGTAGTCGAGCGGCGTCATGTTGCGGCCGGCCAGACGCTTGAACCGGTTCTGAAACTGCGTGCCTCCCCACAACTCGATCGCGGGATGCCAGCTCGTCGGATAAAGACCGGCGCTGCCGGCGACGGGCCGTGCGTCCCACGTACGATATGGGAAGTAATCGCCGAAAAGTTCGCCTTCATCCACGACGATAAGAATGTCGTGAGGCGGCAGCTTCTGAGTGAACGTCGGAATCTGCTGCTGGATCTGCTCGAAACCGCCGTCGGACCGGCGGCTTCCGGGATCGTATTTGAACTCCCGCTCCTCCAGGATCTTCATGCCGAAGCGTTGGGCGGAGCGCCGGTAGGCTTCCGCA
>JBLMYE010000323.1:0-2913 GCA_050258115.1 Deltaproteobacteria bacterium
ATTGTGAACGAGGAAGTCGCGCGGTTCGGGATGCGTCTCGTCGAAGAGGTCGAAGAAGTAATCGGATATGGTGAGGCCCTTTTTGCGGGCATCCGACCAGGCTTCACCACCCATCAGGATCAGGGAGGCGTTACACTGGCTGTCCAGATCCATGACGAGGACCCGAAGGCCGCCCCAGGAAGCGAAGGCATGGGCCAGCATGACCGATGCGGTGGACTTACCGACGCCGCCCTTGCGATTGGCGACCGAAAGGAAATGGGCCATGGGTTCCTTGCTCCTTCATGCTCGCTCTGCCGTGCCGGCGGCCCCGGAGCTTGCTATGATCTGATTCCTCCGGTGCGGTCAGCCGCCAAATCCCGCCGTGGGCGTACCGGCCCGAATGCTTCGGCAGCTCACGGGGGCTGACCGGCGTCCTGTAATGTTCGAGAACACTGTTTGAACGGCGTCCTTGCGAGTTCGAGCGACAGCGCCGCAAGGTGCGCTTATATTCAGACTGCCTGACGCGGCGCTTGCGATCCAAGCGCGTGCAGCCGGGCCAAATCCGAGGAGTTTACCAACCATGACTCGCCGCTATTTCGGTACCGACGGCATCCGAGGTCTGGCGAATACGCATCCCATGACGTCCGAGGTGGCCTTGAAGGTGGGGATGGCGGCGGGAAAGCTCTTCCAGACCGGCAGTCATCGCCACCGGGTCGTGATCGGCAAGGACACTCGGCTGTCGGGCTACATGCTCGAAGCCGCATTGATGTCCGGCTTCACGTCGGTGGGCGTGGATGTGTTCCTACTGGGACCGATGCCGACGCCTGCGGTCGCCATGCTGACCCGCTCGCTCAGAGCCGACATCGGGGTCATGATCTCCGCCTCGCATAACACGTACGAAGACAATGGGATCAAGCTCTTCGATCCGGACGGCTACAAACTGTCCGATGAGATGGAGCAGGAGATCGAGCGTCTGATCGAAACCGACAGCCGCACCATGCTGGCATCCGCCGACCGGATCGGACGGGCGCAACGTGTCGAGAGCGCGCAAGAGCGGTACATCGAATTCGCCAAGCGGACGCTGCCCAAGAATCTCAAGCTGACGGGGCTCAGAATCGTCATCGATTGTGCCAACGGTGCCGCTTACAAGGTGGCGCCCGAGGCGCTTTGGGAACTGGGTGCGGAGGTCATCAAAATCGGCGTAGAGCCGAATGGTCGCAACATCAATGACAAGTGCGGATCGACGGCGCCCGAGCTGCTGGTGCAGAAGGTCAAGGAATTCAGGGCTGACATCGGGATCGCTCTCGACGGTGACGCCGATCGTGTGGTTATCGTCGACGAGAAAGGGCAGATCGTCGACGGCGATCAACTCATGGCCGTGATCGCCGAAAGCTGGCATCGCCGCGGCAAGCTTTCGGCCGGCGGCGTCGTCGCGACGGTGATGAGCAATCTGGGCCTTGAACGCTATCTCAATTCACATGGGCTCGGGCTCGTCCGCACGCCTGTCGGTGACCGCTACGTCGTGGAGCACATGCGCAAACACGGTTACAACGTCGGCGGTGAGCAGTCTGGTCATATCGTGCTGTCGGACTTCACGACGACGGGTGATGGCCTCGTCTCTGCCCTTCAGGTCCTCGCGTGCGTCGTCGCGACGGGCAAACCCGTATCGCATGTCTGCGCGCGGTTCACGCCTCTGCCACAGGTCTTGAAGAACGTGCGCTATACGAACGGCAAACCCCTCGAAGACAAGCGCGTGCGCAAGGCGATCGAGGGCGCCAAGCAGAAGCTCGGGGAGAAGGGCCGCGTCGTGATCCGGCCGTCGGGAACGGAGCCAGTCATTCGGGTCATGGCCGAAGGCGACGACGAAATACTCGTCAACGCGGTCGTGGGCGACATCGTCGATGCGGTGAAGGTCGCGGCGCAGGCAGCCTGAACGTTAACCCCTCGTTTACCGATGAGCACCGCCGCCCTTGTCCGGAGCGGCGGTGTTTCTTTTCGTTCCGGCAATTAAGTCTCCCTTAAATCTTCTCCGTCACTGTCGTCATGGAGACGATGCCCTGATCCCATTCGGCCGGGCATGGCAAGGCGGCTGCGGGTGGCATGGCGTAACCGCTCTTCGCAGACATTTTTGGAATTGGGCGGGGTTCGCTTCGCCCGTGAGATGAAAGCAGAAAGGTTCGGCTCCCGGTTTCGGGAACCGGGCCGCCCCGGCGGGGCCTTTGGGGCCGCACGAGTTCGGGGTCAACTGCGAGACGATGTTCGTCCTGGTTCCTGTGTGCGTCTGGCGGCAGCCCCTCGATCCGGCTGCAGGCCCAGGATGTCTCGACGGTGGACCTCGGCTTTCTCGACCCCAATTCGCCGGCAGGTGCGGAGAAGGAGGCGCGGCCGGTCCGCGCCCCCGATGAGGGGACGATTGACGATGAGCATCAAATTTGCGGGCCTCACGCTTGTGGCGGCAGCCATGATGGGCGCAGCCGGATCAGCCTTCGCGGGTGGAGACGTCATCTACACGGGCGTCAAGGATTATGCTGCGGCAGTTCCTGTTCCCGCTCCGGTGCCGCTTCCAGTTTACGAGCCGGAATACTACGTGCGGTTCGACACGGGCGCGGCCTGGCTGTCCGACGGCACCTTGGAGGAGTACGGCTCATCGATGACCCTGCGGTCGATCGATGATGTGGAAACCATGGAATTCGGAAGCATCGGCGCCGGCCGTTACATCACGCCCTCGCTTCGCGCCGAAATTGCCATCGATCTTTTCTCCTCGGCCAAGATCAACGGGGGTGGCGACGAGAGCTTCATCGAAATCATCGGTCCGAACACCTACAGCGTTGCGAGACAGGAGACGATCAAGTTCGAGCAGGACCTCGGTATGTTCAACTTGTACTACGATTTTCGAAATCACACGCGTTTCACGCCCTACATTGGCGGTGGCGT
>JBLMYE010000324.1:0-3362 GCA_050258115.1 Deltaproteobacteria bacterium
GTGCGGCGGCAGGCGATGCGCAGGCGCGAACTGCGATCGGCAATGTCGGCCATTAACTCGGAATACTTGGGCACCGCCCACTCGGCGGCCTTCGTGGGGGTCGGTGCGCGGGCATCGGCGACGAGATCGATGAGCGTCCAGTCGGTCTCGTGTCCCACAGCGGAGATGAGCGGAATACGACTGGCAGCGGCGGCGCGGACGACCGACTCGTCGTTGAACCCCCAGAGGTCTTCAAGGCTACCGCCACCGCGCGCGACGATGAGGACGTCGGGCCGCGGCGGACTGCCACCCGGCTGCAAAGCATTGAACCCGCGTATGGCGGCGGCGATCTTCTCCGCGCTGCCTTCACCCTGAACCGGCACCGGCCAGACGACGACATGCGCGGGAAAGCGCTCTGTGAACCCCTGCATCATGTCGCGAATGACGGCGCCTGTCGGAGAGGTCACGATACCGACAACGCGGGGCAGGAATGGCAGAGGCTTCTTGCGGGATTCGTCGAAAAGGCCTTCGGCGGTGAGCTTTCTCTTGCGCTCCTCGAGCAGCGCCATCAGTGCGCCGGCACCAGCCGGCTCCAGCGTCTCGATGACGATCTGGTACTTGGACGACCCGGGGAAGCACGACACCTTGCCGGTGACGACCACTTCCATGCCCTCCTCGGGCTTCACTTTCAGGCGGCCCCAGTTTCCCTTCCAGACGACCGCATCGATTTTGGCCTTGTCGTCCTTGAGGCCGAAGTAGCAATGGCCGGACGAATGGGGGCCGCGATAGCCCGACACCTCGCCGCGCAGGCGGATGTGTCCGAAGCCGTCCTCCAGTGCACGCTTGATCGCGTTGGAAAGTTCGCCGACCGTATACTCCGGCGCGTTGCGCAGCGGTCGAGGCGTCAAATCTGCCACCGGGAATCCCTCTTCGTTTCGCAGTGGACTATACGCGCGTCGCGAGGCAGGCAATAGCCGCCATGCCGGTCAGCGGACGATGCGGCCGTCCACGATGCGCAGTTGACGATCGGCGCGGGCTGCCAATCCGAGATCGTGCGTGACCATCACGATCGAACGCCTGGTTTCGTCGACGAGGCGGCGCAGCACGCCTAGCACCTGTTCGCTGGACGCGGAATCGAGGTTGCCGGTCGGCTCGTCGGCGAGAATGACCTGCGGCTCGTTGGCCAACGCTCGTGCGATGGCAACGCGCTGCCGCTGACCGCCGGAAAGTTGCCCGGGCAGCTTCGACGCGTGGGCCTCCAGGCCCAACGACGTCAGCAATGCCATGGCTCGATTTTTCATGGCCCTATCGCTGAGTTCGCCAAGGGCCCGCATGGGCAGCATCACGTTCATCAAGGCCGAGAACTCAGGCAGCAGGAAGTGGAACTGGAACACGAACCCAAGCAGCTTGAGGCGCAGGCGCGCCCGCTCGGCCTCGTCATCGGGGGGAACACGGCGGCCCTGGATCAGTACTTCTCCGGATGTCGGCGCATCCAGAAGTCCGAGCAGGTAGAGAAGCGAACTCTTGCCGGACCCCGACGGACCAGTGATCGCCACGAACTCGCCGGGTTCAATCGCCAGATCGATATCGCGAACCAGAGTCGTTTCGACGCCATCGCCGATGGTCTTGGTGACGTGCCGCAACGCGATCAGCGGCACATTTGGATGAGGTTCGGCGATCACGACGCGCCCCGGATGATTTCTACCGGATGCACGCTCGCGGCCTTGCGGGCCGGCAGATAGCCGGCGATCCCCGATGCCGCCATGGCGACAAGTCCCGCGAGCAGGTAATGCGTCGGTGTGTAGTAAAGCGGCAGGTGCGAGACGTCCATGAACGGGCTCTTGAACTCGATCGTTTCAAGCATCCGGCACAGCGTATAGCCCAACAGCCAGCCGAGCAGCGTGCCGGCCAGTCCGATAATCAGAGCCTCGAGAAGGAAGATCGAGCGGACCGTACGTTCCCTGAACCCGAGCGATTTCATGATCGCGATGTCGCGCGTCTTTTCGTGTGTGATGGTCGAGATGATGTTGTAGGTGCCAAACGACGCCACAAGCAGGATCGCACCCACGACCGTGTACATGATGAAGTTGCGGAGCTCGAGCGCAGAGAGAAGGTCCTCGTTGGCTTCCTGCCACGAGACGGACTTGTATCCGGTTTGCGCCTCGATTCGCTTGGCCACATCGAACGCCGACATGACGTCGGCCACTCGGATTCGCATCGCGTTCACGATCCCCGTCTGCCCCGCGAGGATCTGCGCGGTCTTGATGAGCGTAAAGGCCTGCGTCTCGTCCGTCTGACTGATGCCGGAGTGGAGCAGAGCGACGACATTGCAATGGACGACGCGCCCCGTTCCCGACACGACCGCAATCGTGTTTCCGACGCGCGCGCCGATCTTGTCTGCGAGCCGGTCTCCGAGAATGATCGCGTTCGACGAACGGTAGAGATCCTGAAGGGTTCCGTAGCGCAGTTGTTCAGGGAGCTTCGAGACGGCCGCTTCGCGCTTCGGGTCGATGCCGGTCACGTTGGCAGCGGTATCGCGGCTCGCGTAGCGGATCACGGCCCGGGCTTGCACCGACGGGGCGACGGCACCGTCGAGCCAGCTGTCGAGCGAAGCTATGATCGCATAGGGATTTTTTATCCCCGGCCGCGTCGCTTTCGTGCTCAAACCGGAATAGGCGACGACCTGATAGAGATCCTCCGCGGGCTGCCGGGGAGGCTGACGCCGCTCGTCGGTCATTGTGATGTGAGGCAGCGCATCAACAAGCTGCGTGACGAAATCGCGCTGCGAACCTTCCATGAGCGCCGCCATCATCACCGAGAATCCCACTCCCATCGCCACGCCCATAAGCCCCACCAGAGTCTGGCGCAGACGGGAGCGCACATGCGTCAGGGCAATGTCGAAGACGAGCTTCACCGCGCCTCCTCGTCCGCGCGCACCGGCCGGACGCGCGCGCCGTCCTCCAGGGTTGCGATCACGGGTGAAATCACCAAATCGCCGGCTGCGAGTGCGCCTTTGACCGCCATGCGGTCGGTGCCGCGAATGGTAACCTCGACCGGGACCCGGGTGACGGTTCCGTCTTGCAGCTTTAAAACATGGCCGCCGCTCACGGCTTCAGACGGAACGATCAACGCATCGTTGGCTTCCGCGACCACGATATTCGCCTCAACGCTCATGCCCACCTTGAGGGGCGTGTCATCGGGCAGAAGAAGGTGGACGCGAAAGGTCTTCGTTTCCGGGTCGCCTTTTGGTGTAATGCGTTCGACGGTCGCGGGCAGTGGAGCTCCCGTGTGGCCCTCGTGACGCAACAGCACTTTCTGGCCCGGCGTCACCTTCAGGATGTCGTCTTCATTGACCTCCGCGATGATCTTCAGCGGTTTCGGCT
>JBLMYE010000325.1:0-3251 GCA_050258115.1 Deltaproteobacteria bacterium
CACCGGGACGGGACGGAGTTAACGCTCCCGGTGTGACACGTTTGTTTGGAAGGTTGACTGAGGAGTAGTGCCGAGCTACAACACCGCGCTTTCATGACGCAGGGTTGATAAAATTAGCCGGGCGAAGGTTCTCTCGCAAGGCTGGTTTTGTTTCGTTTTAGCTCGCAGGAACAACGGCTTGGCGCTCCGGCCTCGGGGCCCGGCGGCATGGAATGGAAAGACCAGGAGAAGCTCGTGGCTCGTATTGCAGGTGTAAACATCCCGACCCAGAAGCGCGTCGTCATTGCGCTCCAGTACATCCACGGGATCGGCCCCAGATTTGCGCAAAAGATTTGTGAGGCCGTCGGTATTCCGGCCGAGCGTCGGGTATCTCAATTGACCGACGCCGAAGTGCTCCAGATCCGCGAGACCATCGACCGCGACTTCCTCGTCGAGGGCGATCTTCGCCGCGAAGTCTCCCAGAACATAAAGCGCCTTATGGATCTTGGTTGCTATCGCGGGCTGCGTCACCGCAAGGGCCTCCCGGTCCGCGGTCAGCGCACTCATACCAACGCCCGCACGCGCAAGGGCCCGGCTAAGCCGATCGCCGGTAAGAAGAAGGCCTAAAGGTTTCGCGCTTGCCGCCGGGCCGTGGTCTTGATCGGGCCCCCGTGGTAAGTGCGGTTGGAATTCTGACGAAACGGAACATGCCCCGCCAGCGGGGGCGCAGGAGTTTGAGAGACGATGGCTAAGGAACAGGCCCAGGGCCGCGCGAAGGTCCGCCGCCGCGAGAAGAAGAACATCACGTCGGGGGTGGCGCACGTCAACGCGTCGTTCAACAACACTATGATCACCATCACGGATGCCCAGGGCAACACGCTCGCCTGGTCGTCGTCGGGAACGATGGGCTTCAAGGGTTCGCGCAAGTCGACGCCGTTCGCCGCTCAGATGGCCGCCGAAGACGCCGGCAAGAAGGCTCAGGAGCACGGCGTGAAGGTGCTCGAAGTCGAGGTGTGCGGTCCCGGTTCGGGCCGTGAAAGCGCGCTCCGCGCGCTGCAGGCGGTAGGCTTTCAGATCACCTCGATCCGCGACGTCACGCCGATCCCGCACAACGGCTGCCGTCCGCGTAAGCGCCGCCGCGTTTAACGAGATATCGCCGGACGTCCGGGCTTCCTGCGGCCTGGCGTTCGTTTTAGGTGACTACCGGCCGCAACGCTGCCCCCTGATGTGCGCCGGATCGAAAGACCCCTGGGTCATGCAGCGCGCGCCTTTGGGCGGGATGTGCGTTCGAACCTGAGAGAGGCCACCACGTGACCAGCAATGTTCTCCAGAAGAACTGGCAAGACCTGATCAAGCCGTCGAAGCTCGAAATCATGCCAGGACGTGATCGCACGCGACTGGCCACCGTCGTCGCAGAACCGCTGGAGCGTGGCTTCGGCATGACGCTCGGCAACGCCTTGCGCCGTGTCCTTCTGTCCTCGCTCCAGGGCGCGGCCATCAAGACCGTTCAGATCGATGGCGTTCTGCACGAGTTCTCCTCGATCGCCGGCGTGCGCGAGGACGTGACCGACATCGTTCTAAACATCAAAGAGATCGCGCTGCGCCTCCACTCGGATGGCGTCAAGCGCATGGTATTGAAGAAGGAAGGCGCCGGTCCGGTTAAGGCCGGGGATATCGAAGCGTCGTCCGACGTTGAAATCCTCAATCCTGAGCACGTGATCTGCCACCTCGACCAGGGTGCGTCGGTGCGCATGGAATTCACCGCCGACATGGGCAAGGGCTACGTCCCCGCCGAGCGCAATCGCCCGGACGATGCTCCCATCGGTCTCATCGCCGTCGACAGCATCTACACGCCCGTGAAGAAGGTCTCCTACAAGGTCGAGAACACGCGCGAAGGCCAGATCCTCGACTACGACAAGCTGACGATGACCGTCGAGACGGACGGTTCGGTGCGCGCGGAAGATGCAGTAGCCCTCGCGGCCCGCATCCTTCAGGATCAGCTGGCCGTGTTCATCAACTTTGAAGAGCCCAAGAAGCCGCAGGAAGAAGCCCGCCATCCCGAGCTCGCCTTCAACGCGGCGCTGCTCAAGAAGGTGGACGAACTGGAACTGTCGGTCCGATCGGCCAACTGCCTGAAGAACGACAACATCGTCTACATCGGCGACCTGATCCAAAAGACGGAAGCCGAGATGCTGCGCACGCCGAACTTCGGCCGCAAGTCGCTCAACGAGATCAAGGAAGTCCTGGCGTCCATGGGGCTGCACCTTGGCATGGAAGTGCCGAACTGGCCGCCGGACAACATCGAGGAACTCGCCAAGCGTTTCGAAGACCAGTACTAAACGCGCGCGGCGGCCGGCTCCCCGGCAGGGGAGTCGCCGGGCGCCACGTGGAAAAAAACGCGCGCGGCGGCCGGCTCCCCGGCAGAAGAGTCGCCGGGCGCCACGAGGAAAAAAATCGCGCACGGCGGCCGGCTCCCCGGCAGGGGAGTCGCCGGGCGCAAACAAAGAAAGCGGAACCATAGAAGTCCGCACATCGACAACGTAAGGGTAAAAGGATCTTAGACGATGAAACACGGACATCTCGGACGCCGCTTCAACCGCGACAGTGGCCACCGTCAGGCCATGTTTTCCAACATGGCTGCGGCTCTTATCCGCCACGAGCAGATCGTCACGACGCTGCCGAAGGCAAAGGACCTGAAGCGCGTCATCGATAAGTACATCACGCTCGCCAAACGCGGCGACTTGAACTCCCGCCGCCTTGCTGCCGCGCGCCTGCGCGACGACGAGATGGTCAAGAAGCTCTTCGATGTGCTGGGTCCGCGCTACAAGACCCGCGAAGGCGGCTATTCGCGCGTTCTGAAGGCTGGTTTCCGCTATGGTGACAGCGCGCCTCGGGCGGTGATCGAACTTGTCGACCGCGACGAGAGCGTCAAGGGCGCAGAGGACAAGGCCCGTCATGAGGCCGAAGTCGCGGCCCGTGAAGAGGCCGGCGTCTAAGCCGTCTGATCCCTACCGAAAGATCAAACGCCCGCTGGTAACGGCGGGCGTTTTTCGTCGTGCGCTCGTAATGAAAACGGTCCGGCGCGACATGACGCATCGATGTGGGCCGCACCCGTCGTCCTGCCTTTCTCTCACCGGGTCAATATTCTATACCGACCGTGCCGGAGTAGTCGGCTGTCCCCAGCCAAGCGACGGAAGGATCTGATGCGAAATCGCGCCGCCGTGATGACCCTCGGATTTGCAAGACTTCTACGATTGGCCGCACTGCTTCTG
>JBLMYE010000326.1:0-5776 GCA_050258115.1 Deltaproteobacteria bacterium
CGACTTTGCTGCGCACCGCTTTCACCTCGCCGTCGTCGAGGAGAACGACGGCATTGTAGACACGTGACTTCGCCTCTCCACGTTCCGGCCAGATGGTGCCGGTGAGCACCGCCGGTCCCGGCCCCATCGTCCGCGCGAGGGTCTCGACAGCATCGAGCGCTGACTGCTGGAAGGCCGGTTTCAGAACGAGATCTTCCGGAGGGTAGCCGGTGACGAAAAGCTCCGGGAAAACCACGAGATCCGCGCCGAGCCGCGCCGCCTCGGCCCGCGCGTCACGTATCCGCGCTACATTGCCTGCCATATCGCCGACAACGGGATTGAGCTGGGCCAGCGCGATCTTGATGCTTGAAGCGGTTTCAGTCATGCGGGGCTTTTACGTCGGCCCCGGCCCGCGGTCCACGGGGGAGGTCCACTATTCGTCGTCGCACGGCACCGGCCATTCGTAATCGGGCGACCAGCACACGTCTGCGGTACCATCCTGAATGCGCTGCGGCGTTGCCGGAAGCGTCATTGCAAGCGGCATGATGACCAGAAATCCGGAGGCGACGAGCATAATCCGGGCAAACATGGTCTGCGACAACTCCGCTCCTAAGGGTTCGATCGTGCCACAAACCCGTCTACGGTGCCCAGCACTTTTACAGGCCGCATCGGCCCCGGGGGGAGACGCAACGTGAGCGGTTCGATTGTTGAAGAAACGGAAACCCGTCTGAGGCGGACCGTCGGTCCATTCGAACTGACGCTATACGGCTTGGGCAGCATGTTGGGCTCGGGCATCTATGCCCTTGTCGGCAAGGCCGCCGGGATCGTCGGCAACGCCGTTTGGCTGTCGTTCCTCGCGGCCCTCTGCGCGGCCCTTCTGACCGCACTGAGCTATGCCTCTCTGGGCTCGCGCTACCCGCGCGCGGCCGGAGCCGCCTTCGTGACCGACCGGGCGTTCCGCTGGCCTGTTCTGTCCTTCACCGTGGGGCTTGCTCTCGTGTGCTCGGGCATGACTTCGGTCGCGACCCAGTCCAGGGTCTTTGCCACGAACCTCGCGGCACTCGCCGGGTGGCAGACCACACCGGTCGAAGTCCTCGCACTCGGCTTCCTCCTGATCATGGCCGGCATCGTGTTTCGCGGGATCCGCGAAAGCATGTGGGTGAACATCGTCTGCACGCTCGTCGAAGTCTCGGGTCTGCTGATCGTGATCGCCGTCGGGTTCAGCTACTGGGGCAGCGTCGATTATTTCGAAACGCCCGCCGAGACGCAGGATGCCAACACCCTCCTTTTGATCCTGCAAGGCTCGATCCTGACCTTCTTTGCCTTCATCGGCTTCGAGGACACCTATAACGTCGCCGAGGAGGTGAAGAACCCCGAGACCACGATCCCGATCGCACTGGTGTCAGCCATGCTTCTGGCCACAGCGCTCTACATCGCGGTTGCGATCTCGGCCGTCTCCGTCGTCCCACATCAGGAACTTGCCAAGGCGCCCGCGCCCCTCGCCGCCGTCATGCAAAAGGCAGCACCCACATTTCCCGCGACCGTCCTGGTTGCGATCACCATGTTCGCGGTCGCCAATACCGCCCTCGTCAACTACGTGACAGCGTCACGCATGTTGTATGGAATGTCGAGCCAGGGCCTTCTGCCTGCTGCCGTCGGCCGGATCCACCGCACGCGCCAGACACCCCACGTCGCCATTCTGATCCTTTTTGCCCTGCTGGCCCCGCTCATGTTGTCGGCAGGAATATCGGAGTTAGCCTCCGCGACGGTGCTCCTTCTGCTGTTCGCGTTCGCGGTGGTCAACGCCTCGCTCTTCGTCTTGAAGCGCCGTCCCGGCGAACCTCCAGGCCGCTTTGAAGTTCCCACCTTCGTGCCTGCACTCGGCTTCGTTTTTTGCCTCGTGCTGATTGCCGTCCGGATTCTGACGGGGAATCTTATAGCCCCCTTGATTGCCGGAATCCTGATTGCGGGAATTCTCGCGATCTATGTCTTCGCGGCGCGCAATCAAACGAACGCGCCGCCCGCCTGACGGCCGGCGGCGCGCGAAAACAACGTCATTGAGTGCGTCAGGCTGCCTGCACCGGCTCCACCGCCGTCCGCGACAGACGTTCCTGCTTCATGCGCTCGGCGACGAGGAACGCCAGTTCCAAAGCCTGGTCCGCATTGAGACGCGGATCGCAATGGGTGTGGTAGCGATCCTGCAGGTCGCTTTCCGAAATGGCCGTCGCCCCGCCGGTGCACTCCGTCACGTCCTGACCGGTCATCTCGACATGGATGCCTCCGGCATGCGTGCCTTCGGCGCGATGCACATCGAAGAAAACCTCGACCTCCTTGAGAATCCGGTCGAACGGACGCGTCTTGAAGCCCGTCGCCGCCGAGATCGTATTTCCGTGCATGGGATCGCAGGACCAGACGACCTTGCGCCCTGCCTTCTCCACAGCCCGGATGAGCTTCGGCAGGTGCTTTTCCACCTTGTCGTGCCCGAAGCGGCAGATGAGCGTCAGACGTCCCGGCTCGTTCTTCGGATCGAGGGTCTCGATCAGCTTGAGTAGACCTTCCGGCTCGAGCGATGGACCGCACTTGAGCCCGATCGGGTTCTTGATGCCGCGGAAGTACTCAACGTGCGCGTGGTCCGGCTGGCGCGTGCGATCGCCGATCCAGAGCATGTGGCCGCTGGTGGCGTACCAGTCGCCGCTCGTCGAATCCCGGCGCGTGAGCGCCTCTTCATACCCCAGCAGCAGCGCTTCATGGCTGGTGTAGAAGCTCGTCGCGCGCAGCTGTGGCGTGTTCTCGCTGGTGATGCCGCACGCCCGCATGAAGCCCAGCGTCTCGGTGATCCGGTCGGCCAACTCCTGATAGCGGTGACCTTGCGGACTGTCCTTGACGAAGCCCATGTTCCACTGGTGCACGCGCTCCAGATCCGCGTAGCCACCGGTGGCGAACGCGCGGATCAGGTTCAGCGTCGCGGCGGCCTGACGGTAGGCTTCGATCTGGCGCTGAGGATCGGGAATGCGCGCCTCTTCGGTGAACTCGGGCCCGTTGATGATGTCTCCGCGATAGCTCGGCAGTTCGACGTCGCCCCGCTTCTCGGTCGGCGACGAGCGCGGCTTGGCAAACTGCCCGGCGATCCGCCCAACCTTCACCACGGGGCTGCCGCCGGCATAGGTCAGCACGACCGCCATCTGCAGGAACACGCGGAAGAAGTCGCGAATGTTGTCGGCGCGGTGCTCCAGGAAGCTCTCCGCGCAGTCTCCGCCTTGCAAAAGGAAGCCCTGGCCCTCGCAGACATTGGCCAGCGTCTTCTTCAACTCTCGCGCCTCGCCCGCAAAGACCAGCGGCGGGAAAGTCGCGAGACGCGCCTCTGCATCCGCCAGAGCCTTCGCGTCGGGATACTCGGGAACTTGGACGATGGGCTTTGAACGCCAGCTGTCCGGGGACCAGTTTGCCGCCATGGCACGTAAACTCCGAGAAAAAAGCGAAAACGAGGAGCCGGCCCTGCGGTGGCGGCTTGGCCTCCGCAAGTTCGACGACCTAAAGCGTTCGCTAGCCGTTCCTGACCTTATATGCCATCAGCAAGGCAAGCGCCACAACGCCTAACCGTCCGCTTGCAGAGATACAGATTCAACGGGCTAAGGCAGGCGCTCGACGGCACCCGGAAGGGCAGGGATCGCCGTCGGGACCTCGGGCGCGGAGGATGGCACGTTCGCCTCACCCGCCGTCGCCGTATCGCGCGCGGGGTCGAGCGTGGAGGCCGGATCGGCCACGATCGGCAGCGATCGCCGGTGCATCTCAGTCTCGATCGTGATCCGGATCTCGTCTGAAACGAACGGAATGGTCCGCGTCAGGCCCCAGTCCGAACGCCGGATCTGCGTCTTGGCCGAAAAGCCCGAGGCATAGACACCCGCGTACGTCGGATTGATCGCGGATAGCGGGTGTTCACCCGAGAAGTTCCAGATCACATCGAGCACCACAGGCTTGGAAATACCGTTCATGGTCAACTCGCCCGTCACCTCTGCGGTGCGCGCGCCGGTCGGGGTCACGCTGACGCTGCGGAACGCGATGTCGGGGTATGTCTCGGGATTGAAGAACTCGCGAGAGTTGAGCAGGTGATCGTCGAGTTTCTTCACACCCGTCTGGATGCTTCTGAGAGAAATCGTGACGTTCACCGAACTCGCGGCAGGATTATTCGCATTGAAGTCGACGACGCCCTTCACGTCCGTGAAGCGGCCGCTCTGGCGTGACATGCCGAGATGGTCCCACGAGAAGCGAACCTCGGTGTGCTCGCTGTCGAGATCATAGACATCCGCCGCCGAAGACCCGGCCCCGAGTGCGAGGGCGGCAAGGGCCGCCGTCCCGCCCACCGCGAACCGGGCCACGGCGCGAGCGATCCATCTCGTGGTCATTGGAACGGCCTCCATAAATCAAGGCCTTGGCATCACATGCATGTGGCCATATTGCGGCGCATCAAGCTACAGCGAAGCCGTCATTCCGCCATCCACCACCAGTTCCGCACCAGTCATGTATCCGCTGTCGTCCGACGCCAGAAACAGCGCGGCCTTCGCGATGTCTTCCACCTTGCCGAGCCGCTTCAGGAGCGTTCGGTCAATCAGCCATTTTTCGAATATGGGATTGCGAAGAATGCGCTCGGTAAGTGCCGTCTCGACGTATCCCGGCGAAAGGGTGTTCACGCGGATCTTGAATGGTGCGTATTCGAACGCCAGCCCTTTCGTCAGCGCCACGACGGCGCCCTTCGTGGCCGAATACCCCGTGAGCTGCCGCAAACCCCGGCTTCCCATGATCGAGGCGACGTTGATCAGCGATGCAGATGGCGACGCGCGCAAAAGATCAAAGCCGTCACGCGCCACGCGAACGACCCCGTCGAGGTTCACTTCGCGCAGCTTCACCCATTCGGCATCGCTCATGTGCCGGAAATCGCCGCGCACGTTGAGCCCCGCGTTGTTGACCAGGACGTCGAGGCGCCCATGCTCCGCCTTGACCCGGCGCATCACTGCGGAGACATCCTGTCCCTTCGAGACGTCCATCGCCGCCCAGTATGCCTTCTGGCCCTTTGCGGTGATGCCGCCGGCAACCGCTTCTGCGGCGGTCGCATCAACATCGGTCACGTAAACGACCGCACCCTCCGCGGCGAACAGTTCCGCCGTGGCACGTCCGATGCCGTTGCCGGAGCCCGTGACGAGCGCAATCTTTTCCTCAAGGCGGCCCATAAGTTGCCTCTCCACCGTTCGCGCCACCGAGGCGCAGTTCGAGGCTCCTTACAAGCGGTTCAGCGCTTCGTGCGCAAGGTGACGAGTTCTTCTGCCGCGCTCGGATGCAGCGCCATGGTCCGGTCAAAGTCGGCTTTGGTGGCCCCCAGATTGAGCGCGATTGCGGCCATCTGAACCATTTCCGCCGCATCGGGTCCCAGAATGTGCACGCCCAGCACACGGTCGGTTTGGCCATCGACCACCAGCTTCATCAGCGTGCGCTCGTCCCGGCCCGCCAGAATGTTGCACATCGGCCTGAACCGCGTTTCATAGATATCGACGCCGGCGGTGGACGCTCGCGCAGCATCCTCCGAAAGACCCACCGTGCCGATTTCGGGAGTGGTGAAGACGGCGGTCGGAATGTTGGCGTAGCTGGTCGACCAGGGCTTACACCCGAACTGGGTATCGGCGAACGCGTGTCCCTCGCGAATAGCGACCGGCGTCAGGTTCACGCGGTTGGTTACGTCGCCGACGGCGAAAATGCTGGACACGCTCGATCGCGACTGAGCATCTACCAAGACCGCACCAACGGC
>JBLMYE010000327.1:0-5547 GCA_050258115.1 Deltaproteobacteria bacterium
CGGAGCCTATCGCCCCAGTACCGAGGCCGGCCCCGGTGGCCACGCGCGCCCCGGACCGGGCGCAATCGGACCAGGCCATCCGCCCCCCGGTGGCAGACCGCCACAACAACCACCGCACGGATACCGCCCTCCTCCCGCCGGCGGTCGCGCACCGCCGCCACATCGCCCGGCTCCCTACCGGCCGGGGCCACCTGACGGCGGCGGCGGGGGCATCCTCAAGATCGCGGCCATCGCGTTTTTCGCCATCGTCGGGCTCGCCGGGGCCGGCGCCGCAGCCCTTTACCTCCTGGGCCCCGCCGATCTCGTCCGGGACCAGCTCGTCGCGCGGGTGAAACAGCAGACGGGTCGGGACCTTCTCATCAAGGGCGCGACGAAGTTCAGCTTCTATCCATCGCTGGGAGTCAGCATGAGCGATGTCACGCTTTCGGCTCCGCCGGGCATGGAAGCGCCGCCCCTGGTGACGATCAAAACCTTGACCGCCAGCGTTGCGCTCAGACCACTTCTGAACCGTGAGGTCGAAGTCGAGGAGGTCCGCCTAGACGAACCCGTGCTCACGCTTCAAGTCGACCGGAGCGGGCGAAAATCCTGGGACTTCGCATCGGCTTCGGGTGGCCATGCCCCGCTTCGCTATGCCCAGGCGACGGATGCGAACGTCGCGACAGACGCTCCCGCGATGCCGCCTGCGCCCGGCGGCCCGGCCGCGCCGCGCATCGAGAAGTTGAGCCTCGGCAATCTGCGCATCACGCGCGGAACGGTGCTCTATTCTGATCAACGGACAGGGATGACGGAAACCGTCTCCGGAATGGACCTCGCGATCGCAGCCCCCTCGCTCGAGGGCACGGCCACCGCCAATGGGTCATTCCGTTTCCGTGACGAAGCTCTGGATCTCACCTCCGAGATCACCAGCCCGGCAGAATTTCTGAAGTCGTCGTCCGGCCGCATCATCGTCCAGGTCAAAGGCGCTCCCCTCGATCTGCGCTATGACGGCACCGCGAGCTTCACCGCAGGCGCCGACCTCGAAGGCAACCTCGCCTTGTCCGCTGCGTCCTTGCAGCGGCTCGCGGCATTCGCGCAGAAGAAACCGCGGACCGGCAGCGGTCCGGACGAGCCAATCGCCGTCACGGGCAAACTCTCATCAGCTGCCAATACGTGGACGCTGAGCGGAGCGAAGGGCGCAGTCGGACGGACGAAAGGCACCGGCGACGTGGCCATCACCACCGGCGGCGCGCGTCCCATCCTCAAGGCCAATCTGAAATTCGCGGAAATCGATCTCAACGCGATTCTGGGCGGCGATCCCACGAGCCCGCCCCCGCCGGCTGCGGAACCCGCGCCAGCCTTGCCCGCCAAGCCCGGTGCGCCGACGGGCCCACGATCGATCGAGGACCTGCTGAAGGACAATCCCCCGGCGCCCGGAACGGCCGTTCGTGGCTTTGCCCAGCGCTCGGGCTGGAGCGAGGAACCCTACGATTTCAGCGATCTGACGCTTATCGACGCCGATGCCCGGATCAATGTGGGCCGCCTGTTCTACAAGGAAATTAAAATCGGCCAGTCGATCGTGGCGCTGGCGCTCAAGGGCGGCGTGCTCAAAGTCGACTTCACCGACATCCAGCTCTATGGCGGGCGCGGCAAGGGGCTGGTGGCCATCGATGCGACCGACCCTGTTCTGCCGCGCATGACGACCAACGTCGCCTTCGACGGTGTCGAAGGTCTGCCGCTGCTCAGGGACGCTGCCGGCCTCGATTGGCTATCCGGCAAGGCCAAGATCGTCGCCGGCGTGACCGGGCAAGGACGCAACCAGGCCGCCATCATGAACTCCCTCGGCGGGAGCGCGGATATATCCTACAAAGACGGAGCGATCATCGGCATCAACATCCCCGGCCTCCTGCGCAACATCGGACAGGGCAAGCTGAGCGGATTGTCCAGCGCACCGACGGAGAAGACCGACTTCAGCGAAATGACGTCGAGCTGGGCCATCAACAACGGCGTCGCACGCAACTCCGATCTGAAGCTCGTGGGCCCGCTCATTCGCGTGACAGGCGAAGGTGCCGTGAAGCTCGGCGAACGCACCATCGACTACACGCTGAAAACCAAGATCGTCGCGGATGCCCGTGGACAGGGTGGCCCCATCGATATCGGCGGCCTGGAGGTTCCCTTGAAGATCAAGGGACCTTGGGAAAAACCGCAGTTTGCACCGGATGTCGGCGGCGTTCTGAAAGACCCGGAAAAAGCCGTCGAAACGATCAAGGAGATCGGCAAGCAGTTTAAAGGCAAGGACGCCAAGGAACTGCTGCGCGGAATCCTCGGCGGCGGAGGCCAGCCCGCACCTCAGCAGTAGGCCGACCGAGACGCCAACGCGGCGCACAAATTTCTGCGTTGCAGACGACGAAGTCTGCGCTGCATGAATCCGGTTAACCCCTTGCAGAATCGCGTTAAGGGCGGGTGAAACGCATGCGCAAAAAAAATTGCGCCGGGGGTCATTTTTTTCTTGCGTGAGGGGGCGGCACGCCTCATATGCAGCGCTCTCCGTTCGTCCACCTGCCCTCAAGGTCAAGGATGCAATCCCCACACCCCTAAGGTAAGGAGCGGATGGGTTGAATCTGTCTGCTGGTTGGGGAGGGTCATATGGCCTTTAATGACGCCCTCTTCCAATTGGGGATGGACTTGACTCGTTCAAGCCCCGCCCAAGAGGAAGACATCGCTGTGGTCGCACGCGTTGATCGTGCGGATTGCCGGAACGAGAGTTCCACACCTGTATCGCTGAAGACCGTCGCCATTGATCTGACCGGCGCCGGGGAAATCGGAACCGTGCGCGCTGTACAGCGGGCGGTCGGCCGGGCGCTTGCGTTCTCGCGGCTCACCGTCACCGGCTCGGATCTGAAGCGTCAGCCGAAAGCCGGCGCGATCACCGGCACGGTGTCGTTCACGGGCGGCCGCATCGCCGTCGAGGCTTGGCCGTCCACGGGCTACGTCGCGCTCGACATCCAAGGCGTGCTTCGCCCCGAGATGGCGTTGACGGCCTTTGCGGATGCGTTCGACGCCCGCGAAGCGGTGGTCAAGAAGCTGCGCCTTGCGAGCGATGGCGCCCGCTTCAAGAAGCCGGCCGGAACGGTTCGCGGAGCCGCGTCCCGCAAAGCGGCGTAACCATCCGCTGAACCGAGCCCGAGACAGACAAGGCCGCGTCACACCCGTGACGCGGCCTTTGTTGTCGTCCTGTGTGACGGACTAGCCCCTGCCCAGCCCCTTGCGCTCCAGCTCCGCGAGATACTCCGCCCAGCGCTTGTCCTTCTCGCGCCCGAGCGTGCGCAGGTAGTCCCAGGTGAAAAGACCGGTGTCGTGCCGGTCGTCGAAGACGATGCGAACGGCATACGTGCCGACCGGCTTCAGCTCAGAAATGCGCACATTCTTTTTGTCGGCCACCGTGACGCGCTGCTCGGGCGAATGCCCCTGCACCTCCGCCGACGGGCTCATGACACGCAGCATTTCCGCGGTGAGATCGAACCGCTCACCGTCCTTGAAGGCGACGCGTAACACGTCGCCGCCCGGCGTCACGGTGAGATCGGGTGCCGACACGCCGGCTGATTTCTGCACTTCGCCCCAGACCCGCGCCGCGATGTCCCGATAGATCTGCGCTTGCGGACCCTCGGGCATCGTCGCGACGATCGGCTTGCCGCTGTCCGACCGCTCGCGGATCTCCATGTGGAGAGGCACCCCGCCGAGGAACGGCAGACCGAGCTTCCTGGCCTCTTCCTCCGCGCCGCCATGGCCGAAGATGTCGCTGCGCGTTCCGCAGCTCGGGCACAGGAAATAACTCATGTTCTCGATCAACCCGAGCACCGGCACGTTCACCTTCTGGAACATGGCGAGACCCTTGCGCGCATCGATCAGCGCGAGGTCCTGCGGCGTCGAGACGATCACCGCGCCGGACAACGGCACCTGCTGCGCCATGGTGAGCTGCACGTCGCCCGTGCCCGGCGGCATGTCGATGATGAGGGCATCGAGCGTGCCCCACTCCACCTCGCGAAGCATCTGGTTGAGGGCCTGAACCACCATCGGGCCGCGCCAGACCACGGGCGTCCCTTCATCGACCATGAACCCCATGGACATGGCCTTCAGCCCGAAAGCCTCCATCGGCTTGAGCTTCTTCGCCGGGGTCAACTCGGGCTTGCCCGACAGGCCCAGGAGGCGGGGCTGCGACGGCCCGTAAATGTCCGCATCCATGACTCCGGCCTTGAGACCGAGTGCGGCGAGCCCGAGGGCCAGGTTGACGGCTGTCGTCGATTTGCCGACGCCGCCCTTGCCCGAAGCCACGGCGATCAGATGTTTGATGCCGGGAATATCGAGAGGTTGGCTGGCGGCACGCGGTGCAATCGACGGCGCGGGCCCTGATGCCGCGCGCGCCGCCGCCCCATCGCCTGCCGCGCCTTTCGCCCGCGCGTCACGGACGCGTTCGTGCTCCTTCACGAAAGGCGGCGCAGGACGCAAGGCCGAGGGCTTCGGGGGAGGTGGCGGCGCGCTTCCGCGTTCGGCGGTCAGCACGACGGTTGCCCCCGCCACTCCCTCGATGCCGCTGACCACTTTTTCCGCGGCCTGCCGCAACGCTTCGAGTTCCTCCGCGCGGTGCGCCGGAACGGTGATCGAGAAATAGACCCGGCCGTCCTTGATCAGAACCTCCGAGACGAGCCCTAACTCGACGAGATTGCCCGTCAGGTCCGGTCCCTTGACGCGCCGCAGCGCATCCAGGACCTTGCTTTTGTCCACCGTCATTCGTTGCTCCTGGGAGAGGATCGGTCGTGGGTTGCTTGGCAGCCTTGTTCCGAGCGCCAATTGAACCTCGACGCGATGCGGATGCGATCCTAGGAGACGCCGCTCTGGAAGTCACCAAGGCTCGCCTGTATACGAAGGCACGGGCAGGCCGGAAAACAAGGGTGCGGCAACGCATCCGCGGGCCTGGATCGGGTGCGGTGGTGCCCGGAGGGATACGGGGCGGAGGGGATGCAGATTCTACTCTCAGTCAGCCGCGCGATCGATGCGGTGACCGTCTGGGTCGGGCGGCACGTCGCATGGCTGATCGTCGTCGCGGCCGTCATCAGCGCCGGCAATGCCATCATTCGCAAATTGTTCGACACCAGCTCCAACGCATGGCTGGAAATGCAGTGGTGGCTCTTCGCCGCCGCGTTCCTTTTTGCGGCGCCGTGGGCCCTGAAAGACAACGATCATATCCGGATCGATGTACTGAGCGCCCACCTGTCGCAGCGGTGGCGCAACATCATCGAGATACTGGGCCACGTCTTCTTCCTCCTGCCGACGGCCGCCCTGATCTTCTACACCTCCTGGCACTATGCGGCCATCTCCTGGGCACAGAATGAACAGTCCAAGGATGCCGGCGGCCTGCCCCAGTGGCCGATCAAGGCGCTCATACCCCTGGCCTTCGCTCTTCTCTTCGCGCAGGGAATTTCCGAACTCATCAAGCGCATCGCCATCATGCGCGGGGACATCGAGGAGACGCACGCAAAGTCCGACTTTCACGAGACGGTGACCAGCGCTGCC
>JBLMYE010000328.1:0-4144 GCA_050258115.1 Deltaproteobacteria bacterium
CCCGTGCCCGCACCCGGCCGGATCCATCTCGCGGGCCGCAAGCCGCGATCCGGCCCTGACTTACGCCAGCGCCGACCGGGTCGTCGAGCACTCCGACGGCAGCTTCACGCATCGACGACGAACTTGGACCTGGTGTGCAGATCGTTGCCGACGGTCGGGCGCGTTGCTCCAGCTGAACTGGCAGAGGCCAATGCCCATTCCGCCCATCGTCCCCAGAGGAGATGCGTTGCGCCGTGCCGTGGCATGGCTTGCCGAACAGGAAGCCTGGACGCCGTCGCTCATCGAGCAGGCCTGCCAACGCTTTGATGTCTCGCCGGAAGACGAAGAATTTCTGCTGCAGGAGTTGCGTCGGCGGCAGGAACAGAGGAAGTCCTAGGCGCCGGATTGCACGGGATACGAATTGTTGAGGCGGGCCACGAGTGAAAGCATCGGTCCGGAACCCGCTGGGGCCGCTCCCAATCAGGGTCACGGTGGTCGGGCGGGTTTCATGCAGTGCCTTGCCCGTGCATCCGGCTTGCGCTAACTTGAACTCCAAAAAGCGGCAATCCGATTGCTCCTGTTCTGCGGAGGTTCCGATGCGGGCAAAGAAGTTCTTCGGCATAGCCTTGGCTGTTCTCGTGACCGTTTGGGTGGGAGGTCTCTCCGCTCAGCCTCGGGATGCTGATCCTCGCGGGGCCGGGGAGGCGGCAGCCGGAACCTTGGGACGCCAGACAGTTCCTTTTGGAGTGCCGCTGGCGCCTCCGATCTATTTCGTCAACTTCTTGTTCCTCTACTTCTCGAATCCGGCGACGGCCGCGCTGATGCCTGCCTACAGGGCGCCGCTTCCGCAGCAGGTCTACAAGTGCCTGCTGGCGAATCCCGACGGCTGTCCCTACGAGGAGATGGCGAGGTTTTTTCGACAGCAAACGGCCGCCCAGAAGGTCGATCGCGGCACGAATACCGTCTGGCCTCAGTCCTGCCAGACATCCGGGCGATGGCAAGCGCTGGCGCCGCCCGTCTACCAGCACCCGGACCAGATCAACGAGCCATTGGGAGACGAAAAGGCGGATCGACTCGCGCAGGCCCTGGGCATCGAGCAAGACATGATCCTGAGCGACAGCGAGTATCAGTGCGTGCTCGGGGTGCCTCCGCGCGATCCCGCCCGAGAGGACCTCTACGTTTGCTTCATCGATTTCACGGCCTCGAAGGGAAACGGGGTCGTCGTTCCTTTTTCGAGCTACGGCCTGAATCTCAACGAGCGAGGAAATGTCCTGAGTCTTTGCGCCCCTCGCGCGCCATGTCTCGAAGCCAACAAGGTGTTCCTGCGCCTGAAGCAACTCGCCGACGAGTGCGGATTCACGACAAAGCTGGAGCGTTTGCTGAGCCTGACACCGGTTCTCGAATTCATCAAGGAAGGCGGGCAATGCCAGGCTGACTCGGGTCTTGCATGCATCGCCGAAACCACCTGCTCCGACGACGGCGTCCACGCGAGCAGCGGCTGCGCGCCAGCGAAGTAGGCGAAGCAGTTGTTGGTGGACCCGCGGACTTTCCATCCGATGGTCCCCGCCGGGGTAACGAAAAGGGGGGCGCGTCTCGCCGACGCACCCGCTGAATTATCTGGCTCCCCGACCCTGAATCGGACCGGGGATCCCGGCACCCGCGGCGCGGCGATCGCAGTGCACGCTGCCGTCGGGTCCGCGGGCGGCCCCGCGCGACCGGCTAGGCGGCCCCGGCGGCGACCCGGCCGCGCAGCTGCGCCAGGCCCTCCGACATCAGCGCGATCGTCGACCGGTCCTCCATGCGCTCGACCAGGGCCGACACCAGGGCCCGGATCAGCGGGGCGTTCGCCGCCGCCCCGCCGTCGAGCTTCACGACCTCGCTGTCCAGCAGGGAGGCAAGGGCGAAGTCGACGTCAGCCTTCGCCCGAACCTCGCCGGCGCACTCGCTGACCCATTCGATCCCCGCCGACAGCGGCAGGGACTCGGGCAGGGGAGGGGATGTCAGGTCGATGTTCATGGTCGATCTCCAGAGAGTGGATGCATGGGCGGCGGCGCCCGACGCCGCGGTCGCTTCGTCGGGAGGTCGTGCGTGCGATTGGGGGCGGACCCGCGGACCATCCGTCCGACGACCCCGCCCGCGATGGAGGGACCCGCGGACTTTTGATCCGCGTGTCACCGCCGGAGAAGAAGAGGGGGCGCGTCTCGCCGACGCAACCTATTGATTTCGATGGCTCCACGACCTGGACTCGAACCAGGGGCCTGCGGATTAACAGTCCAAGAAATAGCTTGAAATAAGACCTCAAAGACTCTGATTCGTAACGGCTTTTCTCTTCAAGTGGCGACCGAGCCTCGCCGACCGAGCCGATCCCGAACCTCGGGGGCCGGCATTGCCGACTCGCGTGCGGGAAGTCGATCACCGTCAACGTCTTGCGGTGCGGGCGCGCCGAACCGGAGCCGAGCCGAACCACTGGCCGGACCGAACCGCGCGCCGGAACTCGAAGCGCGTCAGCGAGTTGCCGCGCGCGAGGGTAGGATTGGCCCGCTTTCCGCGACAAGACGCCGTTCCTTGCGCTGCCCACGCTCGAAGTGGACGGCCGGATGGTTTCGCAGTCCAACAGCATCAATCGCTACGTCGGCAGGCTGACCGGCCTGTATCCAAAGGACGACTTGCAGGCATTCCTGTGCGACGAGGTGATGGACGCGGCTGAGGACATCAGCACTCAGATCGAGCAGACCATCGGATTGCCCGAGGACGCCAAGAAGAAGGCGCGCGAGGACCTGGCGCGGGCCACATCACGCGTTACTTGGAGCAGTTCCAGGCGAGGCTGGAAGCAGCCGGCGGAGAGTACTTCGCTGGCCATCACCTTACGGTGGCGGATCTGAAAGTCGCCATGTTGATTCGCTGGCTGCGCTCCGGTGTGCTGGACTACATTCCGAAGGGTCTTGTGGACACCGTCGCGCCGCAGCTGGTGAAACACTGCGGGCGCGTGACCGGCCATCCGAAGATCGCGGAGTACTACCAGCGCCGCAGGGCCGTCTAATCGCATTGGGCGGCCCTTCACCCGCGGCTCGGCGGACGCAACCCGGCCAAGACCCGATATCGGAGCGCGCATCGTCTAGAGTCCGTTTGGCGGCGAGAGCCGGCGTGCTTCAGGAAAAGGGCCCGCGGGCCGGACCGACCTGAGGCACACGTGGAGACCGGCGATGGAATCGGCAGTGGACCCCTACTCGCATCACCCGGAATTGCGCGACCGGATCGCCGATCCTCTGAGCTCGCCCTCGCGCACGCTCACGACGGCAAAGCTCGCGACGCTCGTGAAGACGCACGGTCTGCCGGCCGATTGGTGGTATGCCGACAGCGCAAGGGAGGCCGAGCGCGCCGAAACCCTGACCGGCCGGCGGGGGGCCGACCTCTGGGTGTTCGGCTATGGATCCTTGATGTGGGACCCGGGGTTCCGGTTTGAAGAAGTGCGGCGGGCCCATGTCCCCGGATACGCGCGACGCTTCATTCTCAAGGACATCTACGGTGGCAGAGGAACGGCCGATGCGCCCGGCCTGATGGTCGCCCTCGACAAGGGGGGCGGGTGCGACGGGCTCGCGTTCAGGATTTCTCGCGCGAACCTCGATGAGGAAACGGAGGTCCTGTGGCGGCGCGAGAGAATCGGCCCCGCCTATGTGCCCGTGTTCGTCGAGGCCGTCTCAGCGGACACTCGCTTGACGGCGCTCACCTTCGTTGCAGACCACGGGGCCAAGCTGATCGATGCCGGCCTTGGTCGCGCGCAGCAGATCGAGTATTGCGCGACCGGCGCCGGCTTCATGGGCTCGAGCCTGGACTATCTCAGAAACATCGACCGTCAGTTTGCGGCGCTCGGCATCCGGGATGACGAGGTGTCGGAGCTGCTGCGCGAAGCCGAGGCCTACCGCGATTCGCGACTGTCACCACCGGCTTGATCCGGTTGCCGCGACACCGTTTGCTTCGCCGTGTCCGCGCGGGTGACGGCGGGACTGCGGCGCAAGTGGCGCAAACCAAGGCAGTCCCGACGGCGCACGCGAAGGTGCGTTGATCACGATGGATCAGATTGGTTGGATCGGGCGGCTGCCCCGCCGGGAAAAGCCGAGCCATAAAAAGGACTAGAGTTTGTTGACAAATAGGTTCAAGATACGGG
>JBLMYE010000329.1:0-2925 GCA_050258115.1 Deltaproteobacteria bacterium
CCGTCAGCCAGAAGGCGCTCGACGCAAACAAGGCGAACGGCGGAATGCCGCGCTGCTTCCTCGCCTGGGAAGACCACATCAAGACAAACGACCTCGGATACTTCCCCTACACGCCCGCCACGCAGCTTCTGCAGGGCCTGCGCTGCTCTCTCGACCTGATCTTCGCAGAAGGTCTGGAGAACGTATTTGCCCGCCATCACCGTCTGGCCAACGGCGTTCGCGCCGCGGTCGATGCCTGGGGCCTGAAGCTCTGCGCGAAGGAGCCGAAGTGGCATTCCGATACGGTGTCGGCGATCCTCGCTCCTGAGGGCATCGACAGCGCGCAGATCGTGAAGACGGCATATTATCGCTACAACACCTCGCTCGGCGTCGGTCTGAACAAGGTTGCCGGCCGCGTCTTCCGCATCGGTCACCTCGGCTCGCTCGACGAGTTCATGATCGGCGGCGTTCTCTTCGCTGTCGAAATGACTCTGAAGGATTGCGGCGTGCCGGTGAAATTCGGTTCGGGCACCGGTGCTGCGGCCGAGTATTTCAACAAGACCGCGACGAAGGCGGCCGAGCTGCCGAAGGCCAAGGCGGCCTGATGAACAACGGCGGTGCTCCGGCTTGGAGCACCGCCGGACTTTTTTCCCGGCTCCAGTTCCGCCGGCCGGTCTCGCCGCGCCGCGGCGGGGGTGTGGCCGGCGCCATTAGAAATCTACGAGATCAACAAGGAAACGTCCGATGAGCTTCACCCTCTACCCGCTCAAGAAGCAGCGCCTGCAGCGCTCCGAGCTTGCCGTTCCCGGCTCCAACCCCACGATGATCGAGAAGGCACTCGTCAGCGCCGCTGACTACGTCTTCCTCGACTGCGAAGACGCCGTTGCTCCGCCGGACAAGGAGCAGGCTCGCAAGAACATCATCCAGGCGCTCAACGATCTCGACTGGAAGGGCCACGGCAAGACGGTCTCTGTCCGCATCAACGGACTGGATACGCACTACTGCTATCGCGACGTCGTCGACATCGTCGAGCAGGCCGGCTCCAAGCTCGATACCATCCTGATACCGAAAGTCGGCGTGCCGGCCGACGTTTATGCAATCGAGTGCATCGTCAGCCAGATCGAGGAAGCCAAGAAGCTTCCCAACAAGATCGGCACGGAAGCCCTCATCGAAACGCCCCTCGGCATGGCCAACGTTGAGGCGATTGCCTCCGCCAACAGCCGCCTCGAAGCCATGCACTTCGGCGTCGCCGACTATGCCGCCTTCAATAAGGCCCGCACCGTCGTCATCGGCGGCCTCAACCCCGACTATCCGGGTGACCAGTGGCACTTCGCCATTTCGCGCATGACGGTAGCCTGCCGCGCTTACGGCCTGCGTCCGATCGACGGTCCGTTCGGCGATTTCTCCGATCCTGCGGGCTATACGGCCGGTGCCAAGCGCGCTGCCGCACTCGGCGTCGAAGGCAAGTGGGCGATCCATCCCACGCAGATCGAACTGGCCAACGCCGTTTTCTCTCCGACTGCAGCAGAGGTCGAAAAGGCCAAGCGCATCATCGCAGCGCTCAAGGAAGCCGAAGCCCAGGGCAAGGGCGCTGCTTCGCTCGATGGCAAGATGATCGACGCCGCTTCCGAGAAGATGGCGAAGAACATCATTGTGGTTGCCGAAAAGATCGCATCGAGCGCCGGCAAGTAAGCAAACGAGCGGCGGAGTTCGATTGAGGAGGTCCGAAAATGGACATTCACGAATACCAGGCCAAGGAACTGCTTTCGAAGTTCGGTGTATCCGTCCCCCGGGGCGGTCTCGCCTACAGCCCGGAACAGGCTGTTTATCGTGCCAACGAGATCGGCGGCTCGAAATGGGCGGTGAAAGCGCAGATCCACTCTGGTGCCCGCGGCAAAGCCGGCGGCATCAAGCTCTGCCGTTCGGATAACGAAATCGAGGAAGCGGCCGAGTCTCTGCTCGGCCGACGCCTCGTAACCATTCAGACGGGCCCCACGGGCAAGCTCGTCTCGCGTCTCTACATCGAAGAGGCCACCGACATCGACAAGGAGATCTACCTCTCCTTCGTGATGGACCGCGCTGCGGAGCGGATTGTCGTTGTCGCTTCGGCAGCCGGCGGCATGGACATCGAGGAGATTTCCCACAGCCGGCCCGACACACTCATCAAGGTGCAGGTCGACCCGGCGGTTGGCATGCAGGCCTTCCAGGCCCGCGAAGTCGCCTTCGGTCTTGGTATCGAGCCCGAGCTCATTGCCAAGATGGAGCGCACGATTCTCGGCGCCTACCGTGCCTTTCGCGATCTCGACGCGACGATGGTTGAGATCAACCCGCTGGTGATCACCAAGCAGAAGAACGTCGTGGCGCTCGACGCTAAGATGAGCTTCGATGAGAACGCTCTGTTCCGCCGTCCGCAGATCGCGGAACTCCGCGACAAGAGCCAGGAAGACCCGCGCGAGACGTACGCCTCCGACCGCGGCCTCGCCTACGTGGGACTCGATGGCGACATCGGCTGCATCGTCAACGGCGCCGGCCTCGCCATGGCCACGCTCGACATGATCAAGCTGGCCGGCGGCGAGCCTGCCAACTTCCTCGACATCGGCGGCGGCGCCTCTCCCGAACGCGTCACGAAGTCGTTCAAGGCCGTGCTGCGTGACAAGAACGTCAAGGCGATCTTGGTCAACGTGTTCGCGGGTATCAACCGCTGCGACTGGGTGGCGAAGGGCGTCGTCGATGCCGTCAAGGAACTCGAAATCAAGATGCCGATCGTCGTTCGCCTCGCCGGCACCAACGTCGAGGAAGGCCGCCGCATCATCGATACGAGCGGTCTGACGGTCATCAGCGCCGAAACGCTCGCCGACGCCGCCAAGAAGGCGGTTACGGCAGCGAAGTCCGTGGCTTGAGGGTAGGAGCAGATCACATGGCGATCTTCATCAACGAGAACACCCC
>JBLMYE010000330.1:0-8042 GCA_050258115.1 Deltaproteobacteria bacterium
CGCCGCCAGACTATCGGTGCTTATGCTCGCGACGCTGACGGGTGCCTGCTCCAGCCTGACTGAAGAAGCCGGCCTCAATTCCCTTCTGGCTTCTTCTAAGCCGGTAGATACGCGGGCGCCCAACGAAGGCGGCACCCCTCAGACGGAACTGGGCAAAGCCACCGAATTCTGGGGCAAGGAATACGCCAAGAGCCCTGCGAATACTGAGGCCGCCGTCGCGTATGCCAAGAACCTGAAGGCGCTCGGCAACAAGCAGGAAGCTTTCAAAGTCTTGCAGCAAGCGGCGCAGACGAGCCCCGACAACAAGGACATCGCCTCGGAATACGGGCGTCTCGCACTGGAACTGGACAAGGTGTCTCTCGCCGCACAGATGCTTGAATTCGCGGACGATCCTGCGCGGCCCGACTGGCGCGTGATCTCGGCGCGCGGCGCCGCGCTCGCCAAACTCGGGAAGTACAAGGACGCCGTGGAGCACCTGGAGCGCGCCAACATGATCGCTCCGGATCAACCCTCGGTGCAAAACAATCTGGCGCTCGCGTATGCGATGAATGGCGACGCGGCGAAGGCCGAAACCATGCTGCGGCAGGTGGTGGCACGCGACGGAGGCTCTCCCAAGGCGCGACAGAACCTTGCACTCGTGCTGGGATTGCAGGGCAAATATGACGAGGCGACGCAGATCGGCGCGACGGCGGTTGCAGCAAACGTGGCGCGAGACAACACCAACATCGTGCGCCAGATGGTGAAGCTGGAACCGAAGTCGTCGCCTCGCGGCATGACATCGACAGGCACGGCACTCGCCTCGAAATCGCCGACGGAAGGCTGGGGAGCCGTGGTCGAAAAAACGCCGGCGCCCGTCGTCGCCTTCAAGCCGGCCGTCATAGATACGAAGACGGCTGAGACATGGGACGCCAATGTGGTTACGGCAGCGCAGTAGACCGAACCGGCGCTTTGTTATTCAGATACGACCTAGCGGGCGCTACGCGCGGCTGCGACCGCCAGTGGAAGAACCTCTGCCAGAATGTCGAGTTCCGCATCGAGCCCACAGCTGATGCGAATGCAGCGGTCGAGACCGGGACTGGCCGGCTTGCGCGCGAACACATCGCGCGCGAGGAGCTCATCAAGTACGGCTCTCGCAAAAAAACCATCACGGCCGCAATCGATTGCCACGAAATTGGTAGCCGATGGAAGCGGCTCCAGACCGCTGTCACGCGCAATGCGGGCAATGCGGTGACGCGCGTTGTCAATGCGCTGCACGACGGCGGCGAGGTACGGCTGGTCCTCCACGGCCGCGCGGGCACCGATCTGGCCCAGGCGGTTGATCCCATAGTGATTGCGCACCTTCTCGAAGTTAGCGATCAATCCCGCCTCGCCCAGCGCATATCCGATGCGCGCGCCGGCAAGCCCATAGGCCTTGGAAAACGTGCGCAGGCGCAAGACCTGCGGGTTGCCCGTGTCTATCGGGGGCACGGATCCTTCTGGAGCCGTATCGCAGTAGGCCTCATCGAGCAATAACATGAGGCCGTCCGGCAATTCGGCGATGAGACGTTCCAGGTCGCGCGAATGCCACCATGACCCCATCGGATTGTTGGGGTTGGAGACATAGATTGCGCGCGCTTTCTCGCGCACCGCCGCGTCACGCAGCGCCTCCAGATCTTCTTTATCGTCTCTGAAGGGGACCTTGACGAGGCGCGCGCCCTGAGCCGCCACATGGAAGTTGAAGGTCGGGTATGCGCCGTCCGACGTGACGACCGGCGTGCCCGGATCGGCGGCGATCTTCACCGCAAGACCCAAAAGTCCATCGATGCCCTCCCCGATCACGACATTTTCCATTTCGACGCCGTGGAAGCGTGCGATGGCCGCGCGCAGTTCGTGATTTTCCGGGTCGCAGTATTTCCAGCTGTCGCGCGCGGCCTCTTCCATGGCCGCGATCGCACGCGGTGAGGCCCCGAAGGGACTTTCGTTGGCGCCCAGGCGCGCGCGAAACGGACGCCCGCGCCGGCGTTCCATCTGCTCGGGCCCGACGAAGGGGACCAGGTGGGGCAGAGCCTCGACGACCGAGGAGATGATCGGCTTGCGCATCATGAGACCGCTACAGAAGTCCGAGCGCCGCCAGCTCGCGACGCAGCGCCGGCGGAAGGTCCGCGAGGTTGCCGCGCGCTGCGGAGGTCAGATCCGGCGGCGCATCGGACGGCTCGAGATACCGCCAGCCCTGGAAGGCCCGTCGCGGTACCGGCCGGACGGGCACGATCACGGGGTCGAGCAGCACAAGGCAACAGGGCTTTCCGTCTTCCTTCTTTCCCTCGTCGAACCCGACGAGCCGCTGGCGCGCCTGAATCATCCCCTTGACCACCCAAAAGAGAGAACCGCCGTCAAGCAGATCCGTGGTGCGCTTGGGGGTCTGAAACGTCGTGTGAAAGACGGCGCGCTTGCCGCCGACCTTGCGCCAGAACTGGCGATTGGCCGCCTGCCAGCGGGCGTGATCCTCCACTGAATCCGACCCGACCGATAGCTTGATCAGATGCAGGGTCATGAGGTGCCGTTTCCTTTCCGCGGCGACAGCTGCGCTGCGCGTTCATACGTCAGGCGCGGCAAACTTGCGGCGGCGATCCACAGATTTCATGAGCGTACGCGGATCTATTCGGAGCAGGTGCCGGTGTACTGGCCGAACACCGGCTGGCCGAGAAGCCCGAGATGGCGCGAGTGTACCGCCGGGTGCAGGCCGGTCTTGGGGTCCTTGTCGTAGATGGTCGTGAGGTTGAGAAAGCCTTCGTTGACCACTTCGAGGAAGTGGTTGGCGTTGACGGCTCTGATGACGCGAAGCGTGACCGGTGGGCTGCCCTCGCTCGTGACGAGTTCGGCCGACTGCGCCTCGAGATCGATTTTGGTGACGGTGAATGCGAGTGTGCTCGCCGGTTTCGACCGGAAACCGCCCGCTTCGTAGCTCACCGAAGTCCCGGTCGAAAACGTGCATACGAGCTTTTCTGGTGCCGCATCATTGTCCTGCGCGCCAGCTCCCGCCGCGGCGAGCACCAGCGATACCGCGACTGCCGCTGTCACCGACCCTGCCCTCAGTCTGCCCGCCATGATGCTTCTCCGAAGGCTTAGCCGGCCCTGCCCCACCCAAGCGGCCAATGAAGCCGAGGGCTGCCGCCACTGGCAAGCCGCCAATTTGCCCTCCCCACCGGCTTTCTTTGCCATGCTAACGCCGCGCTTGTCGTAAAGATCGTCTCGCTCGATTTGCTTGGAACACGTCCGGTGGCCGTCCGCACTTCCTTTTTTGCCCTACTGTCAGCCGTTGCCCTCGCTGGATGCGCGGGAACCGGCAGCGCCGGGGGAGCGCAATTGATCGATGGGGCCTATTCCCTCAGCGAAGAGGAAAAGGCACTCGATTGCAAAAGGCTGACCGGCCGCATCCAGGTTCGCCTGCTATCGCTGCGCGGAGAAGAGTATAAGGTGCAGCCTTCTGAGGTTTCGCAGTCGATGAGGACGGCGACGAGCACGGCTATGGGAACCGATACGGCTAAGAATGCTGCCGCGCGGGCGGCGTCCGACCGGCCAATGCTCGAGGCTTACAACAAACGGCTCGTCGAACTCGGCTGTCCGAGCTTCGACATCAGCAAGGAACTGGCGGCGCGGCCTTCAGCGCCGACGCCGCTCCCCACCATTCCGGCTCAGAAGCGGTAGCTCAATACCCGTTCAGGGGCACTTGACGGCGCTGAGGAAGCTCTTGTCGGCATAGCCTTCGAGCGTGCCCTTGCGCACCGCGCACCAGTAGCCGCGCAGCGTACACCAGCGCTTGCGCTTCTCCAGAATCTCTCCCGCAGAGGCGGTGCCGATCACGCGCGCGTCGCTGTAGGGACGCTCCCGAATGTTGAGCGACGGCGTTACCACCTGAAAGCAGCCATAGTTTGCCGCGGCCTGCGCCGAATTGGCGAATGGCAAAGGAACCAGCAGCCCGGCTGCAACCGGCGCGGCGAAGAGCAATGCTTGTAACGGCTTGATCATGAGAAATCCCCAGCGGGCCTGCACAGCCCATGCATGATCTAGTCATGGATTGCGGCAAACACGCGGAATGGTTCGGGCTACGGCCTTGTGGCGTCAGTCCTCCAGCCTGCTATACGTTCCTCTCTGATTTTCGGCAGCTTTTCTGCAGGAGTCGTGATGGGGCCGCATGCCACCTCACCCGAGGCTCGCCCCGGCGTCATCCCCTGGCCCCCTCTTCTCCTCATTGCGGCCGTGGCGGGTGCGGTGGCGCTCGGCCAGTCCCACCCCCTTGCGTGGCCAGGTGTCGGGGATCGCGCTGCCTCGTTCGTCGGTCTGGGTCTTGGGGCTGCGGGCTTGGCCCTACTTATCTGGGCCGGGCTGACGCTGCGCCGCCACCGTACAACCATCCTGCCTCACGAGGGTGCGACGCATCTGGTCACCGACGGTCCCTACCGCTGGAGACGGCATCCCATCTACATCGCCGACGTGCTCCTCCTGTTCGGGGCGGCGGAACTGACGCGCAACATATGGTTCGTGATCCTCGCATTCGCCTTCGCCGGGCTCGTCGCTGTGCTGCAGATCATCCCCGAGGAGCGGCACCTCGAAGCCCGTTTCGGGCAGGCCTGGCGGGACTACGCTGCCCGTACCCGGCGGTGGATCTGATCCGATGGGCGTCGACTACGCTGAAAAGGAGCGCGAATTCCTGGAAAGCCTCGCCGAGGACACGGGGCGCGACCTTGCCGGCTGGATGGCCGCCATCAGCGAGACGAAACTCGAAGATCGAAACGCGATCATCGACTGGCTGAGGCAGCAGGGCTTCCTGTTTGCACGCGCGTCGTGGCTGGAGCGCATTTTTCATAACGGCGGCCGCCCGATCTATTTCGACCCGGCGCAACCGGGCAAGTCCGCCGCGCCTTCGCCTCAAGCGCCGCTCTTGCAGGAGCCGGCGTTTTCTCGCATAGAAGCCCCAGGAGCGGCGATCGAACGGCGCGCCGTGACGCCGCCAGCCGCCTCGAATGTGGCTTCCGCGCCGCGCGTCTCTTCCGCCGTTGGAACCGGGCCGGTTCGACCTGCTCCGGTTCAACCGCCGGCAAGGGACCTGTCGCCGTCGCTCGATGCCCTTCTCGCCGAGGCGAAAGGCTACCGACCCCTGGCGCAACTCATCTTGCGTGAAATCGAGACGGCGGTGCCGGACGCCGTTTTCTCAGCTGCGGACGGCTACGTGGCGATCATGCGCGGGGATACCTGCGCCGGCGTGCTCACCGTGTCGGCAAGAGAACTGCGGCTGGCGCTCGCAGCCGGAATGCAGGCCGTGCCGGCTCCGTTCGCGCGGGCCAAGTTTACGAAGTCCCAGGACAACGTGCCCGCATCGATGACGCATATGATTATTCTGAACGATGCGCGGCAGATCACGCCGGACCTCATCGCTGCCGTCGGGCGGGTTCTATCCGGAAAGTGATGGTCGCATTGTGCGCGGGCCCCGGCCGCACCATCTAATCGCCGGAATCGCCGCGCCTCTGATCGTCACTTGGAGGATAACCGCATGCTGCGCCCCCTGCCCCGCCGGACCGCCCTTGCCGTCGCCGGCTTCCTGGCGATCGCGCCTGCCGTGATCGCAGCGGAACGCCCTGCGGCGACCGGTGACCTTTCCGGGAGCGCCGACACAGTCCCGGCCGCCGGCGCACCCGAGTTGGCGGCTCCGGTCGAAGCCGCCGATCCGCGCGCCGGGGAAAAGAGCTACGAACAAGCCCGGCAGCTTTTGCGCGCCGTGCAGGATGTGCTCGCGGAAGCCGCAGAGGAGCGCGGCGACCTCAAATCGCTACCCAGGAAGTCGGAATTCGTCGTCCCGCCCCTGTGGACGGAGACGCGCGAAGACCGCGAAGGGCGTGTCAAGGCTCTGCTTGACAGCGCGCTCGGGATTGTCACCGACGTGCCCGTCGTCGAAACACAGAGGAAGATTGAAACAAACCGGCGGGCCATCCGTGATCTGGAAGATCAGATCGCGCACATGAAGGAAAAGCAGCTGATGGCACCGAAGGATGCCCTGCTGCCGGGCGTGCTGACGGATACGGTCGGCTCGCTCGATGCGGGAATTCAGGAGCTGCAGGCGCGGATCGGCAAGAACCGGGACAGCATTGCAGCGGCGAAAGCCGAGATCAGCTCGGCGCTCAAGGCTTCCGGCGTAGAGTTATCTCAAGAGCAGCTGGATCTCCTGCTCGACGGGGTGCTTTCAGGCGACCTCGTTCGGCTCGTTGCGATCTTCGATGCGGCCAAGCTCGTCGATGCACAACTATCCCGGCTGGTGGAGGCGGCCGGCGACAACACGGCGACGGCGCGCAAGTATTTTGCTATGCACGCGGCGCTATTCGCGATGCTCGTGCATGCCCAGGATATGGCCATCGGCAAAATCGACACGCAATACCTGCCGCGTCTCGACGCCGTGATGAAGGATCTGGCCGACGCCAAGTCGCGAACGCTGGAGCTTCTGCGTGCCGACAACCGCCCCGATCAGCAGCGCATCCTGGAAGCCAACCGCGAGAGCCAGCAGGTGGCCGAGGAAGCGGCCAAAGCCTATCGGCGATATCTTGTTCAGCAACGCGAGCAGATCGTGCGTGCGCGCCAAAAGGCGGCGCACGACCTCAAGATTGCCGACAATACATTCGAGACGGTTCAGGCGAGCTTCGAACTGAACAACCTGATGCGGGACGGCACGGCCTCGTTCGAGGCATTGCAGAAGCTCGAAGCTCCGACATTCGAGCAGATTTTCAGGAATGATGACCTGCGGCGGGAGTTCGAAGCGCTCACGCGCAAGCTCGACCAGCCGACGAGCTGAGGCCGCGCATTCTCAGAATAGCAAGATGGTGGCGAGGCCAAGAAAGGCGAAAAAGCCGACGCAGTCCGTCACCATCGTGACGAACACGCCTGAAGCGGGGGCCGGATCGAGCTCGTAGCGATGAAAGACCAGCGGAATCAGAATACCGGCTACGGCCGCGCAGAACAGGTTGACGATGATCGCGGTACCGATGACCGCGCCGAGCATGCCCGAGCCGAACCAGAGGAATACGACGCTGGCCAGGATAACGGAGAGAACGAGGCCGTTCGTCAGTCCGACGAACGCCTCGCGGGTAATGACGCGTCGGGCGTTGGTGGGGCCGAGCTTGCTGGTCGCCAGAGCGCGCACGGTCACGGTCATGGTTTGAGTGCCGGCATTGCCGCCAATGGAGGCGACGATCGGCATAAGGATGGCAAGTGCCACCATCTGCTCGATGGAGGCATCGAACTGCTCGATGACGACCGACGCCAGGATCGCCGTTCCCAGGTTGACGACGAGCCAGGGGACGCGGCTCTTGACGGTCTGAAGAACGCTGTCTGCGAGGCTCTCGTCGCCGACGCCCGCGAGCTTCTTCATGTCTTCGTCGGCCTCGTCGTCGAGAACTTCGACAACGTCGTCGACGGTCACCACGCCCACCAATCGCTGGTTTTCGTCGACGACGGGGACGGAGAAGAGGTCATAGCGCTTGAACTGACGGGCGACCTCCTCCTGGTCTTCGGTGGCGAGGACGACATGCCGCTCGGTTTCCATGAGCGTTTCGACAAGCGCGCTGCGCTTTGCGCGCAGAAGCCGCGAAAGCTCGACGCTGCCCAGAACCCGGAACGACGGGTCGACGACGAATATTTCAGAGAAGCTTTCGGGCAGATCGTCGGCCTCGCGCATGTAGTCGATGACCTGGCCGACCGTCCAAAACGGGGCCACCGCCACGAAATGCGCCTGCATGAGGCGTCCGGCGGTTTCTTCGGGGTATTCCAGGTTTCTTTCGAGTGCGGCGCGATCGGACGTCTCAAGCTGGGCGAGGACTTCTTCCTTGTCCTTCTCTTCGAGACCTTCGATGATGTAGGCCGCGTCGTCAGTATCGAGTTCCTTGACGGCGCGCGCGAGAAACTCGTTCGGCAGGGCCTCGGACAACTGGTCGCGGACGCTCTCATCGAGTTCGGAGAACACCTCGAAGTCGAATTCGGAGCCAAAAGCCTGAATGAGTTCCACGCGCTCGTCGGGGTCG
>JBLMYE010000331.1:0-3807 GCA_050258115.1 Deltaproteobacteria bacterium
CATCATAGGTTTGCTCCGTCGCGGCCTCCGCCGCCGGAACGGCAAGCCGCTTGCGGAGAATTGCGATGTCGCTGTGACTGTCTCCCGGTTTGATGTCGCTGCCGGCGGGGAGCTTGGTACCCTTGGCCACGCGCGCGCGCGTGGTTTCGAGCCACGCCTGACGCAGCAGTTCGAACTGCGGATGTTTCGGGTGGAGACCGGCGAGGACTTTTCCGGGATCATCGGCAGACGCAAGCTCCGAGAGAAGCTCCGCCCGATCCTTCCACTGAGGCCGCCGGTCGAAATAAGACGATAGCTGCTCGGAGGGCTTGGCGATGTTGCCGCCGCGCGCATGCCGCGCATAGGCCATCGTCGCCAGCGAAAGGGAGCTTTCCGCCGCGGCGAGCGCTTCGGGCGGCGCCGTACCGGCGAGATCGGGAACCGTGAAGGCGCCCGGATCGAGACCCCAGTCCGCGGCTCGCTTTAATTCCGCGATCGCGAGACGGGCCTTGTCGGTGAATCCGGTCGTGGTAACCCACAGGGGAGCGTCGCCGCGCTGCTGGTAGAAAGCGGCGAGGGCCGCGCGATCGAGTTCTTCAGGAGAGGGTTTCGCGGGAGCGGCCGGCGGGGCGGCCTCGGAAGATGAGGCGTTTGTGGACGGCGCAGGGAGCGGCTGCGCCGCAGGAGGCGCCGGTTCAATGAGCTTGCGCGCTGCGGCGCCAATGGCGGCGTCCGCTCCGCCGAGACTTCCCGTTTCGACGGAGGGTGCAGCCGGAACGGGGTTGGCGGGATCTGCCGCGAATGCGGACGGGAACGTCAGTGCCAGCGCGAAAATGCCCAGCGAGACGAGGCAAGTGCGGCGCATCGGTATTTCTCCCCCCATTCGATCAGCCGGAGCGGCGCCCCCTCGACGCAACTGACTGCGGATACCGCTTCCGGTTAGCCGATTCGCATATGCGCGGTGCCGCGAGCCTCGCGTCTATCCCACCAAAAAGCGGCAAAAAAACAAAGAGGGCCCGGTGTGAAGCCACCGGGCCCTCTTCCGATCTGCAGGGCGTTCAAGGGGCTGGCCCGAGGGGCCTAGTTGACGCGTTGCTCCAGACCGTATTCCTGCATCTTGCGGTAAAGCGTCGAGCGGCCGATGTTGAGCCGTTTGGCCACTTCCGTCATATGCCCCCGATAGCGCCCGAGCGCCAGCCGGATCATGTCCGCTTCAATCGCTTCGAGCGGCCGGATGTCGCCGGAGGCGTCCACCGCCGGTATTCCGAGGGAACCCGAACCCGCTTCGCCCTTGACCTCGACCGTATGGGGAACGCGATCCTCCGCTCCCAGGAGCGCAGGTCCCGTATAGACGGGCTTGCGAACCGGCTCGGCGGGGGCCGGCGGAATTTCGACGTCGAACCCGTCGACGTGTGCGGCGATCTGCGGGAACTCGTTGACCGTCAGTTCGGACCGGTCCGCGAGGACTACGGCTCGGAACACCGCATTTTCGAGCTGACGCACGTTGCCAGGCCATGAGTAGGACTTGAGCATCCGTATCGCGTCCGGAGCAATGCCCGAGACCCGCTTGCCCTCTTCCGCCGCAAAGCGCGCCACGAAATGCTGGGCGAGTTCGGGCACATCCTCGACGCGCTCGCGCAGCGGCGGGACCCAGATCGGGAACACATTGAGGCGGTAGAAAAGGTCCTCGCGGAACTTGCCGTCCTTGACGAGCTGGATCATGTCGCGGTTCGTCGCGGAGATGAGCCGGAAATTCACTTTCACCGGTTTCTTGGAACCCACCGGGTCGATTTCACCTTCCTGCAGGGCGCGCAGAAGCTTGACCTGGGCGTCGAGCGGCAATTCGCCGACCTCGTCGAGGAACAGGGTGCCGCCGTCTGCTTCCTGGAACTTGCCGGTCCGCTTCTCCGACGCACCCGTGAACGAACCCTTCTCATGGCCGAACAGGATGCTTTCGACGAGGTTCTCCGGGATGGCGCCGCAGTTGACGGTGATGAACGGTTTGCCGGCCCGTTCGCTCTCGCCCTGGATGGCGCGCGCGATGAGTTCCTTGCCGACGCCCGACTCGCCTTCGATGAGAACAGGAATGCTCGACGATGCGGCGCGCTTTCCAAGCGATATCACCCGCTGCATGGACTCGCCGCGAATGATGAGATCGTTGAAGGTGAGGGTCCCTTCGACTTTCTTTTTGATGCGGCTGATCTCGCCCGCCAGCGCCTCGATCTTGAGCGCCGTCTTGATCGACACTTCGAGCCGGTCAGGCGACGCCGGCTTGATCACGAAGTCGGCGGCGCCGGCCCGCATGGCGCTGATCGCGGCATCGATCGAGCCGTGCGCCGTCTGCACGATGATGGGCGGTATACCCGACTGCTGTGCCAGACGCTCCAGAACGGACATGCCGTCGACGCCGGGCATGACGAGATCGAGAAGGACGACCGAAATGGACCCGCGATCCGGACCCTCGAGGATCTGGATGGCCTGCTCGCCGGAGTTGGTGGTTTTTGTTTCAAAGCCCTGCCGCTTGATCATCTCTTCCAAGATGCGGCGCTGGACGGGATCGTCATCGACGATAAGGACACGCTTTGCCATTGGGCACTCGTACTCGACACAACTGAAACTGATGCCCGTGGGTCCGCTTGACGCCCGTCCCAGACAGGGACGGCAGAACCACCGGCAACTCGGCGTTACGGGTCGAGATTGCCCGACAAGGGTAAACAGGACGTTTCGACTCTTCTCGGCTTGTCGCTTTTTTGATCAAAAGCCGGAAAAAGCCCGGCTTCGCGCCGTTGTTTTTGTTAATCGTCATCCTACGGCGCAACCCCTCGAACGCGGCAATCAAAGGGGAATTCGCAGAGATTGGCGTGGTGAGGTCACGGTGACCGGCAAGGCGGGCGAGACTTGCGGCGGGCGGTCGGGAGCCTTAACTCATGGCCGAACCACCGCCACGGCTCCGCTCCTAATCAAGAGGACTTCATGACCAGCGCCGCACCGGCCCCGAAGATGCACGATCTCGGCCCCATGCCCGTGTGGGACCTTTCCGACCTCTATACCGCGCCGAATGCCCCCGAGTTCGCGCGTGATCTCGCCCGCGCGGAGCGCGATTCAGCGGCGATCAAGGACATGTGCCAGCGCAAGCTCGCCGAGATCGCGAAAGATGGAGACCGCCTCGGCGAAGTCATCAAGGCCTACGAAGATCTCTCGGACCTGATGGGCAAGCTCGCCTCCTACGCGGGTCTCCATTATTACGCCAACCAGGCGGATGCGGATCGCGCAAAGTTCTACGGAGATACCAACGAGGCGCTGACGCGCATCGGAACCGACCTCATCTTTTTCGAACTGGAACTCAATCAGATCGACGAAGCCGTGCTGGCGCGTGCGCAGAATTCTGCCAAACTTGCCAGATACAAACCCTGGATCACGGACCTGCGCCGCGAAAAGCCGTATCAGCTCGAAGAGCGCCTCGAACGTCTTTTTACGGAGAAGAGCCAGACGTCGCGCGGGGCGTTCTCACGGCTCTTCAACGAGACGATGACCACGCTGAGGTTCCCGGTCGAAGGTGAGAAAGAGCCCCTCACCCTGGAACCGACACTGAACCTGCTGTCCCATCCCGATGGATTGCGCCGCAAGGCCGGAGCCGAGGCTCTGGCGAAGGTCTTCGGAGAGAACGTTCGGCTGTTCACGCTGATCACGAACACGCTCGCCAAGGACAAGGAGATCTCCGACCGTTGGCGCGGCTTCAAGGATGTTGCCGACAGCCGCCATCTGGCGAACCGCGTCGAAGCCCCGGTGGTCGATGCGCTGGTGGCGTCGGTGCGGGCTGCCTATCCG
>JBLMYE010000332.1:0-5557 GCA_050258115.1 Deltaproteobacteria bacterium
ACGTCAGATCCGCCAGGAAGGCACGACGCTCGCCGGAACGCTCGGCTTCTCCGTCCTGCTCATCTATCTGGTCCTCGCCGCGCAGTTCGGCAGCTTCCGCGACCCCCTCGTCGTACTTCTCGGCTCCGTTCCATTGGCGCTGTCAGCAGCCCTGGTCTTCACGTTCCTCGGCTTCACGACGATCAACATCTACAGCCAGATCGGCCTCATCACGCTGGTCGGACTGATCGCCAAGAACGGCATCCTCATGGTGTCCTTCGCCAACGAGCTTCAGGAACTGGGATACGCCAAGCTGGCGGCGATCCGAGAAGCGTCCATGACGCGCCTTCGTCCCATCCTGATGACCACGGCGGCCACGGTATTCGGCCATCTGCCGCTGGTCTTCGTCACCGGCGCAGGCGCAGAGGCCCGCAATTCCATCGGCATCATGCTTGTGAGCGGCATGGCCATCGGCACCCTCTTCACGCTGCTGATCCTGCCAGTCGTTTACCTAGTTCTGGCCGCCGAGCACCGAAGCCGTCCCGCCGAGATCGACATCGACATGTCGAAGGTCAGGCCGGCGGTCGCGTAAGCGCAACAAACCCGCCGAAAACCCCTCTGCCTCCCCCGCGTTCTTGACTGTCTTGCGGAATACTCCGTATACAGCACAAAAGTTGGGCATGTCAGATATGCGCTTAAACGAACGCGAGCGAAAGGCGACGAGCCTTTTACGCCAAGCCTTGAGACACAATAGCGGCACGCTGTTTGCGGTGGGCGTCTTCTCCGGCGTCATCAATCTTCTCGCGCTCACTGGGGCCTTTTACATGCTCCAGGTTTACGACCGGGTCCTGCCTTCCGGGAGCCTGCCCACGCTCACCGTGCTCACGGTTCTCCTCTGCGGACTCTACTTCATAAACGGCGTGCTCGACGTGGTGCGCGTTCGCCTCATGGCCCGCGTCGGCGTCCGGATCGACAATGCGATGCGCGATCGGGTCTTCGCAACGCTGCAGGCCATACCGCTGCGGGGACGGCCCATGGTCGATGGTCTGCAGCCGGTCCGCGATCTCGACCAGATCCGAAATTTTCTGTCGGGCATGGGCCCCGCAGCGGTGTTCGACCTGCCCTGGATACCGCTCTATCTTGGCATCATTTTTGTCCTTCATCCCCTGCTCGGCCTCTTTGCATCGGCCAGCGCTTTGCTGCTCATCTTCGTAACTGTCCTAACGGAACAGAGAACTGAGCGCCCGATGCAGTCTGCCTCGCGCAGCGGAGGCCGGCGCATGGCCTTTGCCGAGGACGTCCGAAGGAATGCCGAGGCCGTGCGCGCCTTGGGGATGAACCGGAGGATGCAGGACCGCTGGCAGGAGATGAATTCGACACATGTCGCCGATCAGTTGCGCGCGGCGGACGCGGCAGCAGGCCTCGGTAGCGCGTCGAAAGTGCTCCGTCTCTTTCTTCAGTCCGGGACTCTCGGACTCGGCGCCTGGCTTGTCATCGAAGGACAACTCTCCGCCGGCGCGATCATCGCCAGTTCCATCGTGATGTCCCGCGCACTTGCCCCGATTGAAACCGCCATCGCCCACTGGCGCGGATTTGTCGCCGCTCGTCAGGCCCGAGACAGGCTCGACGAACTTTTCAAGGCACTCGCACTACCGGAAAACCCGCCACGGGTGACGCTGCCGGAGCCCCGAAGTTCCTTGACCGTCAGCGGTCTTTACCTCGCACCGCCCGGAGTTTCCCGCCGCGTCTTACAAAACGTCTCGTTTGCCTTGCGTGCGGGCGACGGTCTTGGAATTATCGGTCCGAGCGGTGCTGGCAAGTCATCTCTGGCGCGCGCTATAGCCGGCATCTGGCGACCGGACGTCATGGGAGGCAGCATCCGCCTCGACGGAGCCGCGATCGACCAGTGGGACGACGACGAGTTGGGACGCCATCTAGGCTACCTTCCACAGAACGTCGCCCTGATGCCCGGAACCGTGGCACAGAACATTGCGCGCTTCGATCCGGCGGCGACCAGTGAAGCCGTCATTTCTGCCGCACGCGCCGCCGGCGCGCACGATATGATCGTTCAGCTTTCCGCAGGCTACGAAACCGTCGTTGGCGATGCGGGCCAGGGGCTCTCCGCAGGACAGGCGCAACGGGTGGCATTGGCACGCGCGCTTTATGGCGATCCGTTTCTTGTCGTGCTGGATGAACCTAATTCCAATCTGGATGAGGCAGGCGAGACAGCCCTCACGCGAGCGATGGCGGGAGTCCGTGCGCGTGGCGGCATTGTGGTCGCGATTGCCCATCGTCCCTCGGCACTCGCCGCACTCGACAAGGTGCTGATGCTGTCGAAAGGCAGCGTCGTCGCTTTCGGCCCGAAAGCAGAGGTTTTGAAACAGGTGCTGCAACCTCCCGGCGGTGCCGAAACACCCGGTCAACCGGCGGCCAATGTCGCGACGGCGCTACCGCCAAATCTCAGGATAGTCGCAGACGTCGAGGCAAAAACAGAGCCATGATCGCAACCGCCACCGGAAAAAGGCGCGGTGTCCACGCCCCAGTCGCGCCTTACATTGCCGGGGGCATCGCGGCCGTCGCGGTTCTCTTCGGCGGAATGGGCCTATGGGCAGCGACCGCCGAAATCGCCGGCGCCGTCATCGCATCGGGTCTTGTCGTCGTCGAAACCAACGTCAAGAAAGTTCAGCATCCTACCGGCGGGGTCGTCGGCGATCTCTTCGTCCGCAATGGTTCGAGTGTAAACGAGGGCGATCTGCTGGTTCGCCTCGACGACACGGTCACACGAGCAAATCTTCAGGTTCTGGCTCAACAGCTGGAAGAACTTCTCGTCCGTGAAGAGCGCCTCAAGTCGGAGCGGGACGGCCGGCCGGAGATCGCAATCCCGGCACAGCTCATCGAGCGGCAATCCGAGCCCGCCATCGCAGAAATCGTGATGGGAGAAAACAGCCTTCTGCGCAGCCGCGCGCAGTCCATCGCCGGACAGCGCAAACAGCTTGCCGAGCGCGCACTTCAATACGGAAAGGAAGCCGAAGGCATCGCCGCTCAGATCGAAGCCAAGCGCAGCGAAATCGGGTTGATCGCCGAAGAACTGGCCGGCCTCGCCGAGCTGGAGGCCAAACAGCTCGTGACAACAACGAAGATCGCCGCACTCAAGCGCGAAAAAGCGCGTCTGCAGGGTGAACTCGGCCAATACGAAGCCGCAGCCGCGCAATCGGCCGGCCGGAAGGCCGAAACAGCGCTCCAGCTGGCACGGATCGAACAGGATCTGCTGACGGAAGTCGTGAAGGAATTGCGCGAAGTGCAATCGAAAATCGCGGAACTTCGCGAGCGGCGCCTCGCGGCGGAGGATCAGTTAAGGCGCATCGACATTCGCGCACCCCAGTCCGGGACAGTCCATCAACTGACTGTCTTTTCGAAGGGCGCGGTAATCGAGCCCGGCGCCCCCATCATGCTCATCGTTCCGGGAAATGACCGGCTCCTCATCGAAGCGCGCATCAACCCGCGCGATATCGACCAGCTCTTTGTCGGACAGCAGGCCACCATACGCTTCGCGGCATTTGACACGCGAACCACGCCCGAGATGAGGGGAAATGTCGCCAGCCTCTCGCCTGATCTGTCACGGGACAACCTTACCGGCGAACAATTCTTCACCTCACGGATCGAGCTGCCTGAGGCCGAACTGGCCAAACTGGGCTCCAACCGCCTGCAGCCGGGCATTCCAGTCGACGTGCAGATCAGAACGGCGGAACGGACCGTGCTTTCCTATCTGATGAAACCCCTTGCCGATCAGATTACAAAGGCGTTTCGCGAACGCTGACGAGCCGCGCCGCGCGTCGCCTCTTCACTCGTCTGAATGCGAAGCGCTCGCTTGCTGCCGCACCACTTTCTCCGTGAGTTCGGCCGAGCACAGCTCGATGAACCGGTAGGCATAGGTCCGAAGGTAGGTGCCGCGGCGAACTGCGATACGCGAAGTATTGGCCGAAAAGAGCGTTCGCGCATCGAGCAGCTTCAATTTCGTATCGCGTTCAGCGCTGAAGGCGTGCGATGCAATGATGCCGACGCCGAGTTCCAGTTCGACGTAGGCCTTGATTACGTCTGCATCCAGCGCGGTCATGACGATTTCGGGGATGATGTCGGCCTGCTGGAAAGCCTCGTCGATGCGGCTTCGTCCCGTGAAACCCGTTTGATATGTGACAATTGGCCATTCCGCGATGGCCTCGAGCGTCAGCTTTTTCTCCCGGCCGAGCGGATGTTCCGAAGGCACGACGACGCCGTGATGCCACGTGTACCAGGGGAACGTCGCCAATTCGGGCACGTCCTGCAGCGCTTCCGTCGCAATCCCGATATCAGCTCGTCCGTCCCGCAACATTGCGACGATCTCCGACGGCGAGGCCTCGTGCAGCACGAGATTGACCTTCGGGAACTCCTTCTTGAACTCGGTCACCACCCGCGGCAGCGCGTAGCGGGCCTGCGTGTGGGTCGTCGCAACACCAAGCTGGCCACGGTCCCTGTTTGAGAATTGCTCGCCCAGCTTCTTGATATTCTGCGTATCGAGAAGGATCCGCTCGACGATGCCGACGAGTTCCTGGCCGGGTTCCGTGAGCCCAAGCAGGCGCTTGCCCTTGCGCACGAACAGTTCCACCCCCAGTTCGTCCTCCAAATCTTTGATGTGCTTGGAGACGCCCGACTGGCTGGTATGCAGGGCGTTCGCCACCTCGGTCAGATTGAACCTTCTGCGAACGGTCTCCCGGATGATGCGCAATTGCTGGAAATTCACGACGATGATCCCGAAACTTGATCACGAAACAGGCTGAGACGGCGGCTACGCAGACGCACGCGTTGTCCATTGACGAGGCCGAGCCGCGCCAGTTCGTCCGATCCGACCTCGACCTCGAAGTAGTCCTTTGCCCCGCCCCGGTCGGGACCATTGGCAACGAGTTCGACGCGCGAGAGTGCACCGCTGGTCAATACCCGGTTGACGCGGGCGGCGACGCCCGGGCTCCCGACGTCATCGGCAATGATTTCGACATCGTGCGGTCGCGCATAGGCAACGACCGGCTCGCCATTGGCAAGGTCGGTCCGTTCGTGCTCAAGCAGATCACTGCCGACCCGAACGAACCCGCCCTCGACCCGTCCCCGGAAGGCGTTCACATTGCCGATGAAGGAATAGGCGAACGAACTGGCGGGCTCTTCATAGATTTGCCGGGGCGTGCCGATCTGTTCAATCTTCCCTCTGTTCATGAGCACCACACGATCCGCCACCTCGAGCGCCTCTTCCTGATCGTGCGTGACGAACACGGAGGAAATGTGCAGTTCATCGTGCAGCCGGCGAAGCCAGCGGCGCAGTTCCTTCCGAACCTTTGCATCAAGGGCTCCAAACGGTTCGTCGAGAAGAAGAACCTGGGGTTCGACGGCCAGTGCCCGCGCGAGTGCAATACGCTGGCGCTGTCCTCCCGAAAGCTGGGCAGGAAAGCGATCCTTGAGCCATCCGAGCTGGACGAGATCCAGAAGCTCGTTGACCCGCCGCCTGATTTCCGCTTCTGGCGGCCGCTTGTTGCGAGGCTGAACGCGAAGGCCG
>JBLMYE010000333.1:0-4363 GCA_050258115.1 Deltaproteobacteria bacterium
TGAAGTGGTAGACGTCGGAAATCTCGTGCCCAAGGCGATTGTTGCGGGTGAGGAAGTCCGTCAAGAACTCGTGCAGTCCGGACTGGAAGATCATGTCAATGTTCTCATTCTCGAGCATGAAGAGAGTTTCCTTCGCACTCGAGATGGAAGGTGCTGTCTGATGATAGAACCGCTGAAGGCCGGCGATCGCCTGATCGATTTCGAGGTAGCAGGCCTTGAGCGAACGCGGCATCTCCGCATTGAGAATGAGATAGTCGGCGATGTTCCACGGCTTGTAATGCTGCCTGTAGACCCACCGGTAACTGCGATGCGCTGAAACCGATCGCAGGATCGAGGCCCACTGAAGATTGTCGACGCTCGATCCGATCATCTGGTAGCTCGGCAGAAGAACGAAGTACTTCACATCGAGAATGCGCGCGGTGTTGTCGGCGCGCTCCAGAAACGTGCCGAGCTGGCTGAAATAGAAGGTATCGTTACGCAGGATCGTGTTGAGCAGCGCGCCGCGATAGGTCGCCGATCGCTCCTTCACCCAATCGAGCAGAGCGGGGAGCTGATCCGCCGTAACGTTGCTGGGATTGATGACCTGGAAGTCGATCCAGGCGCTGTTGAGGCTCTCCCACATTTCGCGCGTCAACGCCGTCCGCTGCGCGCGTGCATTGCGCCGCGCGACATCGATGCAGGAGCGCACACTGGACGGATTGTCTGCGTCAAAGAGAAGGTAGTTGATGACATCCGCGGTTGTCGGGGCGTCGTACTTGGCGAGATAGCCCGCTTCGCAGCCGGCGCTCTGCAGCGTCGACCGCCATTCCTCATTGTATCCCTCGCCCTCGCGCGGCAGAAGCGCGATGCGGTAACCGACCTCGATCAGCCGCGCCATGTTCTCGGCACGCTCCAGATAGCGCGAAAGCCAGAAAAGATCATTTGCCGTGCGGCCGAGCATGGAGAAGCGGGTGCCCCTTTTGTTTTCGTTTTCTTTCGTTCCTAATCCTAGAGAACCCAGGTGTCCTTTGTACCACCTCCCTGGCTCGAATTGACGACGAGAGAACCTTCCCTGAGCGCCACGCGGGTCAGCCCGCCGGGGACCAGCCGGACCTTGTCACCCACCAGAACGAACGGTCTCAGATCGAGATGACGCGGGGCAAGACCGCCGTCGACGAGCGTCGGACATGTCGATAAGGCTAGAGTCGGCTGCGCGATGTAGTTCTGCGGGTTTGCTCTCAGTTTTTGGCGGAACGCTTCGATCTCCTTCGCCGAAGCGGCAGGCCCGACGAGCATGCCGTAGCCGCCCGATCCGTGGACCTCCTTCACGACGAGTTCGGCAATGTGCTCCAGAACATAGGTGAGATCGCCCGGGTTGCGGCAGTTGCGCGTCGGCACGTTGTTGAGAAGAGGCGCCGACCCCGTGTAGAACCTGACGATCTCGGGAATGTAGCTGTAGATCGCTTTGTCGTCGGCAATTCCGGCGCCCGGCGCGTTGACGATTGTCACGCGGCCGGCGCGGTACACGTCGAACAGCCCCGGAACGCCGAGCAACGACGTCGGCTCGAATACAAGTGGATCGAGGAAATCGTCGTCGATGCGCCGGTAGAGAACATCGACCTGCTTGAGACCCTGTGTCGTTTTCATATAGAGCGCGCCGTCAACGACGACGAGATCCTGACCTTCGACGAGTTCCACGCCCATTTCGTCGGCAAGAAAGGAGTGCTCGAAGTAGGCGCTGTTGAAAAGGCCAGGCGTCAGGAGCGCGATGGTGGGATCACGATCGAGATTTTTGTCCGCGACGCTTTCCAGCGTCTTGAACAGGTTGTCTGGATAGTTTTCGATCGGCGCGACACGGTTCCGGGCGAAGAGATCCGGAAACATGTGCATCATCGTTTCGCGGTTCTCCAGCATGTAGGAGACGCCCGACGGCGTTCGTGTGTTGTCCTCCAGGACATAGAACTCATTGGGTCCGGTGCGGACGATGTCGATGCCGATAATGTGCGAGTAGATGCCGAGCGGCGGATCGACCCCGATCATCTCGGGCACGAACGCGCTGTTCTGAATGACCAGCTCTTCCGGAATACGGCCGGCCCGCAAGATCTCCTGCCGGTGATAGATGTCGTACATGAAGGCGTTGAGCGCCTTGACCCGCTGTTCGATGCCGGCGGCCAGCCGCCGCCACTCCGACGCCGAAATGATCCGGGGAACGATATCGAAGGGGATCAGCCGTTCTGCAGCCTGTCCGTCTCCATAGACGGCGAACGTGATGCCCGTCCGGCGGAACAGGGCTTCTGCCTCTAACCGCTTCTTCTTGAGGTCCTCGATTTTCTGGATTTCGAGCCAATCCGCCACGGCGCGATAGGGTTCGCGGACGCCTTCTCCAAACCCATTCATCTCGTCGAAGGCCTTCGCCACGTCCGACTTCCCCACCTCAGCCCCAGTCGTTCTGCCCATAGCGCAAGGAGCGGGCCAAATAAAAAACACCGTGAAATCATATGGTTGCAGGTCTGCCAGCGCCAGAGGCACGGTCGTTGGTCGAGCATCTGCCCAAATTTTAATCACACCCGGAGGGGGCGCGCAAACAGGCGCCTGCAGTTAACCAAGCCGAGACCCCGGCGTAGAGTGGGCTGCCGCATCTCCTCCCCGCCGTTTTCGCGCATGATAGTAACCAGCCTGAGGGGTGGCGGGCCCGAATGAAGGGCCACAGGGCGGGGGCGGACCCGGGGGAATGACCGACAAGAGCGAGTGCGGTTCCGACGCGGCGCACGGCACACCGACCGGCGAACGCGTCGGCGTGATCGTCATTCACGGAGTGGGCGAAACGCAAGCCGGTTGGATCAACGACCGTCTCATTCCCCGCTTCGCGAAGGATGCCGACAGCCCCACGTTCGAAAATCACAGCGAAGTCTACGATCTCCCCGACCGGGGACGTAACCGGCCCAATCTCCGCTTTCAGGCCTTCGTGCGCCGCGGCCGGACGAAAAGCGGCCGTGACCTCGCGCTGATGGAACTGACCTGGGCCGACCTGTCGCGGATAGGAAGCGGGTCGATTGGCGACGCGCTCGTCATGTTGAAACTATTCTACGAGGCGCCGCAGGTTCTCGGCGAATGCTTCTTCGACAAGACGCGGAACGTCTTTGCGACGGTCATCGAGAACCTTGTCCGTCTGGCAACGTGGATACTGCGCTGGCCCATCACCGGCCTCAACATCGTCGCGCTTCTCTGTGCACTGGCGCTTCTCGCCCGGCAGAAAATGCTCGATACGCCGGACCTGCAGCCCCTCTTCCTGTTCGAATTGCCGACCGTGATGATGAGCTTGCTGCTGTTTCTGGCGGTCATCTCGCTGCTGTTTGCCCGATGGCGGGTCTACCGCGACATCGCTCTGACGGACATCGGCATGTCGACGATGATGTTTTCGGCGCTGTCCGCCGTGGCCATATTCGTCGCGCAGCAGACACTACCGGCAGAGCTTCTGGCCAATCCCGCAGTGTACCTGATGGCCGCCGGCGTCGTCATCTTCGGGTCTTGGCTCATCTGGAATTATGCGATCCTCTTGGCGATCCTCTCACTCGCCGCACTGGCCATCCAGCAGTGGCTGGAACGAGACCGGACCGAGCGCATTCCGGTGATCCGCCCCGCCGCCGCCGTCAGCCTCAGCGTTTCACAGGGCGTCCTCTACAAAATCATCATCGCCCTCCTCTGGATATTCATTTTCGTTACCCTCGACTTCAACGAGCGCACCGAAGCCGCCTGTCAGCACGACCCGATGCATGCCTGCGGCTATCTCGCAGACGTGCAGAGAAATCTCATCGGCATAGTCGTGTTCAATCTTCTGGTCCTCTCGGTGCTGGCTGTCACCTTCTTCATTATCGCCATATCCCGCTCGGCCCTGCGCGTCCCGGCGCGCCGCACCCGCCAGCTCGCATCCTTTTGGATGCCGCGCATGATCGTGAGCCCCGTTGCGATCTTCATCCTGCTTGCGGGCACGCTGTTCAATCTCATCATCTTTTATTGGCGCGACTACATTCCCGTCGATCTCTACAAACAGGTCGACGTTAGCCTGCTGCCCTGGCAGGACGTGGTGAAAGTCATGGTCGGAGGCGGCTCGGCCCTGTCGGCTGCGTTCTATGCGTTTCGCGCCTTGCAGCATGCCGCCCGCGGCATCGTGCATATCGGCCGCGATCTGGTCGATCATCAGTTTACCCCGCGCTTCACGCTGTCCCGGATACTGCTGCCGCGGCCCGCGCACATGAACGTTGCATTCCCGCGGCGCGCCCGGATCGAAACACGGCTTGATGTACTTTTGAAGGAGATCGTCGACGCGGAGCAGTTCGACCGGCTTATCTTCGTTGCGCACAGCCAAGGCAGTGTCATTCTGCAC
>JBLMYE010000334.1:0-6682 GCA_050258115.1 Deltaproteobacteria bacterium
GCGCCATGTTGGCGACAATGGCGTCGCCGGGCGCCTGCCTTTCGATGTCGCGCAGCACGCTGAGAGCGTGCTTCAGGCCTCGGGCCTCGCGTACCACGCCCACATCTTCGCTCATCACGCGGCGAATGCGGCGGATGGCGTCGGCCCGCAAACGGACGTCGACGACCGCACCATCCTTGACGAGCCGCAGTTTGGCGATCGGTTTGGCACTGGAGGGGGGCACAAGTGAACGAATGTCGTCGGCCGCGCGGCCGCCGAGCACGATGGCCTCCAGAAGCGAATTGGAAGCGAGACGGTTCGCGCCGTGAAGACCCGTCGAAGCGACTTCGCCGGCGGCCCACAGCCCTTCCACGCTCGAGCGGCCGTGCATGTCCGTCGCAATCCCGCCCATGTGATAGTGAGCAGCCGGAGCCACGGGAATGAGTTGTCTGGTGGGGTCGATGCCAGCCCTCTTGCAGTGCGCGTAGACGGTCGGGAAGGCGGTCTCAAAGCGCGCGCCGACGGCCGCCCGGCAGTCCAGGAATGCACCGCGACCGGCAATGATTTCCTCGAAAACGCCGCGCGCGACGATATCGCGTGGAGCGAGTTCCCCGTCCGGATGATGCCGCAGCATGAACCGCTCGCCCGCCTTGTTGACAAGCAGCGCGCCCTCGCCGCGCAAGGCCTCCGTCGCCAACGGAGCCGGATCAACACCGATGTCCATGGCCGTCGGGTGGAACTGCACGAATTCCGGATCCGCGATGACCGCGCCCGCCCGAGCCGCGAAGGCGATCGCTTCACCGCGTGCATACGCCGGGTTCGTCGTCACGGCATAAAGTCCGCCGACACCTCCCGTTGCCAGCACGACGGCGCTCGCCGGCAGCAGTTCGTAAGTTCCCTGGCCACGGGTTTCCCCGCGCGCAAGGCGCACGCCGACGACGCGACCGCCCTCGATCACGAGGTCTTCAGCTTCATGTCCCGTCAGCACGCGGATGGACGGTGTGGCACGCGCCGCTGCGATCAGCGCCTGCATGATGGCAGCGCCTGCCCGGTCACCGGAGACGCGCACGATCCGCTTCGCGGAATGGGCGGCCTCGCGCGACAGCACGAAATGGCCTTCGAGGTCGCGGTCGAACGGCACACCATAGCGCAGGAGGTCGCGCACGCGGTCTCCCGCTTCGGCGGCCACGGTCCGCGCGACGGTCTCATCGACGATACCGGCCCCGGCGACGATGGTGTCGTGGGCATGAGCTTCGGCCGTATCGCCTTCACCGACCGCCGCGGCAATACCGCCCTGCGCCCACACGCTCGATGCACCCTCGCCAAGGGGCGCGGCGGCGACGATTGTCACCGGCAGCGGTGCGAGCTTCAGTGCGGTGTAAAGTCCGGCGAGCCCCGCGCCCACGATGACGATGTCACCGGGACCGAGCGGCTGCTTCGGGTTCGCGAAGCCCTTGAACTTTCCGTTCCGAACGTACTTGGCCATTGAACGCTACCTCGCGCGCACGCCTCCGGAGGAGGCAAGAGGATCAGGTGTTGAGATTGACCATGCGTTCGACGGCCCGGCGCGCGCGCTCCGCGACATCCGGATCGACGGTCACTTCATATTTGAGATCCCTGAGGCTCTCGTAGATCGCCTCGAGGCTGATGCGCTTCATGTGCGGGCACAGATTGCACGGACGCACGAACTCCACGTCCGGCGCCTCATCGGCGACGTTGGACGCCATCGAGCATTCGGTGACGAGAAGTACTTTACGCGGCTTGTTCGTCTTCACCCAGTTGATCATGCCCGAGGTCGAGCCCGTGAAGTCGGCAACACCGATCACGTCCGGCGGACACTCCGGATGCGCAATGATTTTCACGCCCGGATTGGCATCCCGATAGGCTTCCAGTTCGCTGGCGGAGAAGCGCTCGTGAACCTCGCAGTGGCCCCGCCATGCGATGATCTCGACGTCGGTCTTCGACTGGACGTACTTCGACAGATACTCGTCCGGGATCAGCAGCACGCGCGGCGCGCCGAGACTTTCGACGACCTTGACCGCATTGGCGGACGTACAGGTGATGTCGCACTCAGCTTTCACGGCCGCCGAGGTGTTCACATACGTGACGATCGGCACGCCGGGATAAGCTTGCCGGAGCAGTTGCACGTCGGCCGCCGTGATCGACGCGGCCAGCGAACAGCCCGCGCGCAGATCCGGAATCAGCACAGTCTTGTCCGGAGAGAGTAGCTTGGACGTCTCGGCCATGAAGTGGACGCCGGCCTGGACGATGACATCCGCCTTGGCCTTGGCCGCCTCGCGAGCGAGTTGCAGGCTATCGCCACGGAAGTCGGCGACCCCGTGAAAGATCTCGGGCGTCATGTAGTTGTGAGCGAGGATGACCGCGCCGCGCTTGGCCTTGAGCTCGTTGATCGCCTTGATCAGCGGCGCGTAATGGACCCATTCCATCGGCGTCACGACCCGCTTCATGCGCTCGTAGACGGGCGCAAGTTCACGCGCGAGTGCGGGCGTGAACGTGATGCCATGGTCAGGCATCGCTTCAGCGGCGGGCTTGACGGCCGATGCGGCGGCCGAACGGCTCAGCGGAAGGGTGACCTGCACCATCTCTTGCTCCATCTGGGCCGAAATATGCTCTATACGAGCATAAATGAGGCCCGAGAATAACCGGCGCTCGCCGGCAAGATCGAGTTATGCTCTATTCGAGCATTCTGATGCTTAATTTAAGGGATTGCGGCCCGCTTTTCCAGGGGATTGGCTTGCCGTGACATAATTTATTCGTGTCGGGAAACGGTCAGCCGGAAGATCCGGACGTCTGCAAGCGCTTTACGGACAGGCGTGGTGCGCCTCGGCGGCAACGGCGCCGCCAAGGCGAAGTTCGCTCATCAAACACGTCCCGGCTTCACGCGCACGCCGGGCGCGGGCCGTTCCAGTAGAACTTCCTTGCGGAAGCGATAGAGCTTCGCCGGCCGTCCGCCCGTCCGCGTCTTCATTTCGCCCGTCGGCTCCACGAGACCGGCGCCTTCGACGAGGCGTCGGAAGTTCTGCTTGTGCAGGTGCGGCCCCAGAATGGCCTCCACCGTCCGCTGCAGTTCGAACAGGGTGAACTCGGGCGGCATCAGTTCGAAGATCACCGGCCGGTACTTGATCTTGGCGCGCGTGCGTCCGATCGCGGTCGCCAGAATGCGGCGGTGATCGAAGCGCATCATGGCGCCGAGACGCGGCACGGGCACCCACGCGAGCGCAGCCTCACGACCGTCGCGGCGTGCCTCTTCGACAAGCCCGGCCTCGTAGAGCAGTTCATAGCGATCAAGAACTTTTTCCTCGTCCCATGTCCCGCCGTCGACGGCAAAGCACATGCGGATACGGTCGTGCCGGGCAACGGGCCGGGCCGGCTCCGCCGACGGCTGCGGGCGATCGGCCCATTCGCGCAGGCGGGGAACGATCTCCGCCTCGAGGATGGACGGACGGCCTTTGCGCCAGTCTTCCCAGGGGAAGTAGTGGTACCAGCTGCGCCAGGAGCCGCGTTGCGACTCTTCGATCTGGCTGGTGTCCGTAAGTGCTAGATATCCGACGGAAACTACGTGAGGCATCTCATCGCCGGGCTGCGCGTGGCGTCCGCGGTCGCCGAAAGAATAGAGCTGCTCGACGTATCCCAATTCAAGTCCGGTCTGCTCGGAAACCCATGAGCGAAGACCGCTTTCGAACGTGCGGTGCTTCAGTGGCGAGAAGGGCCCTGAAGGAAGATAGTCCTGGCCTGCGTTGCCGTCGTCACGAACGACGAGCACGACCGGCTCATTGTCGAGCACGGCGACAATGGCCGCGTTCAATCCAATTTCTACGGCAGGGGCTTCCTGGCGCATCGAACTCCCTTTCGGGTGATGACGCTCGAGGCTCTCGCGCGGGATACGCCGCACATTTGCGTCCGATACCATAGGCTCAGTCTCCCGTCTCTAAGAGCGTGGTTGGGTCGGGGCGGCAGCCATATCAACGAGCAACGCAACATGCCGGCTGTCGCAACTGCTCTGCTTAACGTCGGGGACCGGAGAATATTCCGCGCCCGCGCACAACCTTCGTCCAAACCTCTTGCAAAGCGGCCGGCCTAGGACCGATGCAGTATCTCGAATCGTTCCAAAAACTGCCGCTCCGCCACCTCCGTCGGTGACGCCGTCAAACGATCGAGCCTGTCTGCAAGTGCTCGGCTCAACCCGCCCGGCTCACCGAAATAAAGCCTTGCCTCGTCCTCCGTGAACCCGGCAAGCCGTGTGGCCTCATAGAAGGCCGCAACCGCATCGGCGGCTTTGATCGCAGCGGTGAGATGCGGCTGCAATATGGCAGGTATCCCGAAACGCCGGTGAATGGCGGCAAGAATACGCAGCTCGAATGCCTTGTAGTCGAGCCCGATTGCCGTCTTGAACGGACTGATGAGATCGCCGATCACATACTCCGGCGCGTCATGGAGCAGCGCGGCCAGCCCGTCCTGATCGCTTCGCTGCGGCCACCGGTCCGACACGATCGCCTCCACGATCAGCGCATGCTCGGCAACCGAAAACGCATGCTCTCCGACTGTTTGACCGTTCCAGCGCGCAACACGCGCGAGCCCGTGCGCGATATCCGTGATCTCGATGTCCTCCGGAGAAGGATCGAGCAGATCCAGGCGCCGGCCTGAAAGCATGCGCTGCCAGGCACGCCGCTGCGGTGATTTAGGTGTCTGTGTCATTGCGGCAGCTCGAAAGAACGGTGCAGCTTCAGGCAGGCGGCATGCCGCGGACAATCGACGAGGTGATCGTTCACCAGACCGACCGACTGCATGTAGGCGTAGAGTGTCGTGGGACCGACGAAGCGGAAGCCTTCCGCCTTGAGAGCCTTGGAGAGACGTTTCGATTCGGCCGTGGCGGCGGGCACCTCTGCGAGAGACCGGAACGAATTGAGGATGGGACCGTTCTCCATGTGTGACCAGAGAAAGGCGGCGAGCGTCGTGCGTCGGCGAAGAGCGAGATAGGCGCGCGCGTTGTCGATAGTCGCTTCGATCTTGAGACGGTTGCGAACGATGCCGGTATCGGCCATGAGCCGCGCGATATCCTTGTCGCCGTAACGGGCGATCCGCTCGGCATCGAATTCGTGGAACGCCCGCCGGAAGGCCTCGCGCTTGCGCAGGATCGTAAGCCAGGACAACCCGGCCTGGAACCCCTCCAGGATTATCTTCTCGAACAGCCGCCGGTCATCCGCGTGCGGCACGCCCCACTCCGTATCGTGGTAGGCGATGTAGAGCGGGTCAGAAATTCCCGGCCACGGACATCTGTGAAGGACAGGCCCGGACGTCGCCACTGTGGAGGTCCTCCCGATAGCGCCGCGCGTTCAACTGTGGGGCACGGTTGGTTTGAATTGGGCCCTTGGAGGAATCTTGATGCCGAGCGCGGCACCGCCAGCGGTCGCTTCGATGCCCTTTGCCGCGAATTCCTCCACACGGTCGAGGCGGATCAGCGCCAGTCCGCGCGAACCTGATACGGAGCCGACCCTGCCGATTTCGACGTCGCCGGCTTGCACCGGTTCATCACCGTGGAGCGCGGTCCCGTCGAGGGTCTCAACATAAACGACGCGTTTACGCGCCGTCCCCCGGTGCTCCATACGCGAGACGACTTCCTGTCCAACATAGCAACCCTTGCTGAACGAGACCCCATTGAGCTGATCGAAGAGCGCCTCGTGAGGGAAGGCGTCGCCGAATGCGTAGTCCCGGCCGCCCTCCGGGACGCCAAGCGCGATGCGATGTGCGTCGTACGCGTCGATATTGGCATCTGCCGCGATGGAGCGATCGGCTGCAACGATCGCGCGCCAGCCGAGAGCCGCAAGTCTGGGATCAGAATACGTGATGCCCTCATTGAGGATGTCGCCGCCCGGCATGGGACCAGATCCGAAAACCGCATAGACGCGGAAGCGGTCCGAGACGTCTTGGATGGTCACGGCCGCTCGCAGCTTGTAGAGCGTCAGGCGCTTGACGAGATCGCCGGCCCGGTCGCGAGCAACGTCCAGAAGCACGCCGTCAGCCGATTTCACGATGAAGAAGTCAAAGAGAATTTTTCCCTGCGGCGAAAGCAGACCCGCGTGAATGGCAGCGTCGCGGTCGAGTTTGCCGATGTCGTTCGTCACGAGGCCCTGCAGAAACGGCCGCGCCTGCGCACCCTCGACTGATACGACGCCGCGGTCCGCGAGCAGTATTATATTGATCTCACTCGTCATGGGAGCCAAGGGCTGCTATTTCCTTCCTGTACCTAGGACGGCCCCCCGGGCATGGCAAGTTGCAACCCGTCGTCCCATCAAGCAGAAGGAAGTATCGACCTCCTCATGAACGCTCCATTCGATCTCGTCATATCCGGCACAACCGTGGTCAATCACGACGGCGAAGGCGTCCGGGATATCGGCATTCGCGACGGCAGGATCGTCGCGCTGGGCGCCCTCCAGTCGGCCCGGACACTCGAGACGCTCGATGCGAAAGGGCTACACGTTCTGCCGGGCGTCATCGATACGCAGGTTCACTTCCGCGAACCGGGGCTGACCCACAAGGAAGATCTCGAAACCGGCAGCCGGGCCGCGGTCGCTGGCGGCGTAACGGCCGTTTTCGAAATGCCGAACACGGCCCCTCTCACCACCTGTGCGTCGACGCTCGCCGCCAAGGTAGGCGCCGCGCGACACCGCATGTTGTGCGACTT
>JBLMYE010000335.1:0-3085 GCA_050258115.1 Deltaproteobacteria bacterium
GCCGTGCCAGCATTTCCGCGCTCTGCATCGCCGGTGCCGTATCTGCTGCCGCGCGAGCGCAAGATGTCTCGTCTGCCGACGATCAAGAGACGCTGCTTGGCGTGATCGAGGTTCTGCCGGATCGCCTCGTGCCCAATGCCGCTCCTGACGATTCCCGTTCACCCGATGACCTCTTTGCGAGCGCGATCTCGGAATTGCAGCATGAGCGGTTCAGCGAGGCACGGCGGCTGTTGGAATTGTTCGTGGTGCGGGATCCGCAACATCCGTCGGTGCCGGAAGCGCGCCGCCACCTTTCGGAACTCTACCAACTCGACGCGCAGACGCCGAAGAGACCTGCCCCTGCCGAAACGGCGGCAATGCCAGAGCCAACGGCTGTGGCTCCCACTGCGCGCGTCGTCTCCGGTGCGCGGCCCGTGGGAGGGCGGCTGGAGGATAACTTCATGCTCGAGGCGGGCGATCGCGTGTTCTTTGCACCGCGGAGCGCCGAATTGGGTTCGCGGGCGCGGTCCGTCCTGTCGGCTCAGGCCCGTTGGCTGAAGCGCAATGCCAGCCTCTCAGCCGTCGTGGAAGGCCACGTCGACGACCCCTCTCTCGATTCGGATGGCGTTAGGCGCCTTGCCGAGGAGCGCGCTCAGGCCGTCTTCCGAAGGCTCGTCGAGGAAGGGGTCAGCGCGGACCGCATCGCCGTATCGCCTCAGGGCAAATCGCGTCCCGTCGCGACGTGTGCGTCGCCCGAATGCGCGGCCCAGAACCGGCGTGCCGTGACCGTGCTTACGGCACAACGTGTCAGCGAATTGCCCGCAGCCGATGCAGAGAATGCGTCCCGGCGTCCATGACGTTTGAAGCGGATACCGCTCTGTACTAACACTGCGATGGGCGGCGCGGACCTCGCAAAAGAACATGAGAGCTTTACCGGTGCGGGCGGAGATGACTTTCACAGGGCTGTTGAGGCTGACGGCTGCGGCGGCGGCATTGACCGTGGCGAGTTTGCCGGCTGCCGCGCAGACGGCGCCTCCGGCCGCACCGTCTGCTACCAAGTCGAAGCCGGAAACTGGCGGCGGCGACGAAGATCTGCGCCGTCGGGTTCAACAATTGGAAGAGCAGATCGTAGACATGCAGGTCGTGATCGGCACGCTCGAATCGCTTGCCCGATCGGGCGGGGGGGCCGCGGCCGCACCGCGTGTGGTCGCTCCCGTCGGTGGCGGCGGGGCCGATAATGCCCGTATCGATGCTCTGGAGACACAGATCCGCGCGCTGTCCTCTCAGATCGAGCAACTGCAATCGGGACGCGCGGCAGGGGCCGCACCAACTTATGAGCCGCCGCGGGTTGCCGCTGCGCCGTCCACTTTCGGTTCGACAACCGTAACCGCCGGCGAGGGAGATCCGATCGGTGGTTTGATCGCGCAGGACCGGGCGACCGCTCCTGGCGCGCTACCGCCTGCCGTGGAGCCTGTGTCTCCGGCGCAGCCGCCGCCCGTCGCGTCTTCACCTCTGGCCGCGACGGAACCGGGTCCGGCAGGCGATCCGAAGCAGGCCTACGAGCGCGCTTACGGTTTCCTGCTCCAGCAGGAATATGCCGCGGCTCAGGCCGGGTTCATCGAGTTCCTGAAGCTCTATCCGCGCGACTCGCTGGTACCCAATGCCCTCTACTGGCTCGGCGAAACGCACTACGTCCAGCGCAACTACGCCGATGCGGCGGAAGCCTTCGACCTCGTCATGCAGGGCTACGGAAACTCTCCGAAAGCCGCCGACAGCATGTTGAAGCGCGGTATGGCGCTTGCCGCATTAGGCAAGAAGGCGGATGCCTGTGGCCTGCTCGCTCAGTTGCCTGGCAAGTATCCGAGTGCACCGCCGCATCTGAAGAGCAAGGCCGACAGCGAGCGGCAGCGTATCGGCTGCACGTAGGCCCAACCGGGAACAGGGACCCATGACCGGACCCTGGACAATTTCGACCGACGATCTGGCAGTTCTGTTCCGCCCGCTGCGTCCCTACACGTGCGTGGTGCTCGCCGTTTCGGGCGGATCGGACAGCATGGCCCTCATGCATCTCTGTGCCGACTGGGCGCGAGCGATTGGGGCGGATGCGCCTCGTCTCATCGTCGCGACGGTGGACCACGGATTGCGGGAGGGATCGAGGGATGATGCCGAATTCGTCGCCGCGGCGGCTCGCGGGTTGGGATTGGATGCCCACATTCTCAGCTGGCAGGGGGAGAAGCCGGTCCAGCGCGTTCAGGAACGTGCGCGGGAGATGCGGTATCTTCTGCTGTCTCAGCTGGCGGCTGCCCGGCCGGCTCCCTGCGCGATCGTGACCGCGCATACCCAGGATGATCAGGGGGAAACGTTTCTGATGCGTCTGGCGCGTGGCAGCGGTCCGGACGGCCTGCAAAGCATGCGGCCGATGCGCCGGCTGAGCGATTTGGCGACGATCTTTCTCGTGAGGCCGTTGCTCGGGCTGGGGAGGGAGAATTTGCGCTCGTATCTTGCCGCGCGCCGGATCGCGTGGCTCGAGGATCCGAGCAACGAAAACCCGAAGTTCGAGCGCGTGCGCATCCGGCAGGCTGCTGGGACGGCCACCCGTCTAGGGCTGACGCCGCCGAAGCTCGCTTTGGCAGCCATGCGCCAACGCCGTGCCGTGGAGGCCCTGGAGGCTGCGACGGACGCTCTGCAGCGGGATGCGCTCGATCTGAACCGCGGCGCTTTCGCCTCGGTCCATGCGGGGCTTTTCGCGTCCGCGCCAGAAGAGCTTCGGGTGCGGCTGATGGCGCGGTTGCTCGCTATGTTCGGGGGAACGGCGCCGCCGGCCGAACTGGCGCAGGTGGAACGCCTTGTTGCCGCAGTGGACCGCGAGGCGGGTACACGCGCGACGCTTGGCGGCTGTGAGGTCAGGTCATGCCGGAACACCATTCGCGTTTTCCGCGAGCGGGGTAGGTCAGAGTTCGGGACGGTGGAATTGCGGCCCGGTCAGGAGGCCGTCTGGGACGATCGCTTCCTCGTCAGGGTCGGGCAGGTGCCGGCCACGGTTACGGTTCGCGCGTTCGACAAGTCGGCGCGCGACAGCCTGCGGCACATCAGAACGGCCCGCTTG
>JBLMYE010000336.1:0-4637 GCA_050258115.1 Deltaproteobacteria bacterium
CGCGCTCATCGACGGCTTCCCGGCAGCCCGGGACGTCGAGCGTCAGGACCGGACGGCCGGCGGCGAGCGCCTGCTTCAGCGCCGCCGGTGACCCGTCGTCCGCCGACAGATGGACCGCTACATGGGCATTCGCCAGCACTTGATTGGGGTCCGCCGCCCGCCCGAGAAACGTGACGCCTCCGGCGGTGAGGAAAGCGGTCTCCTGCGCCATTTCACGATCCGTGGCGAGTTCGAAGCGCGCCGGCTGTCCCCGCCCGTTGATCTCTCGCGCCGCCGACATGAAGGCTTCGATGCCCTGGCGCTCGCTCGGATCGGCGATCATCACGAATGTGATGCTCCCGGTTGTGTCCGGCAGCGGCGAAGGTGTGAACGCGTCTAGATCCACGCCGTCTCCCGGAGCCACGACGACCGGGCAGGCGTCCGGCACCTTGAGCGCTGCCGCGAGAAGTCGCGCATCATGGGCATTATGCAGAACGACCGCGTCGCTGAGCTTCACGGCGCGGCGATAGGACTGCGCCGTCTTCCGGCGGTCATCGTCGCCCCCTGAGCCCAGACCGCCGGCCATGGTAATCACGCGCGCGGCCCCGGCCTTGCGGGCCGCCGTCGCAGCGAGCCCGGCAAGATCGTGGCCTGAGACGATCACCGTCTCGGCTTTCCATTCTGAGAGAATGTCGCGCACCGCCTGGACCACCTTACGTGCGGCGAACAGCGCCAATCCCGGCGGCCTCGGGTTGAAGTTGCGATGTTCGCCGCCCAGATGATGCAGGGCCGCGACTTCTCCTGCCAAGTGCGACGCGGCAACCGCGAGAACAACGTGGCCGCGCGCCGTGAGCGCACATATCAGGTTGGCGCGGTCGCGTAAAACTCCGGCCAGTGACGGCGCCACGATGGCAATACGTTTCGGCACTCCGGCTGTGGATGAGGACATCGGCGTTCCTGACCGGCGCGAGCCCCATCGCAGGGCGCCCCGTTGCTATCGGATACTTCACCTACCGATTCGAGGCGAGCCGCCGCCTTATTCGGTCACATCCGGCCGCAGGCGCTCCATCAGCCGGTAGCAGAGCCACACGGCAAGCACTCCGAACCCGATGCCGCCGATCATGTTTCCGGCCAGCACCCCTTCAGCGCCGGCCTGCCGCGATCCGAACTCGACGAAGGGGATCGTCCCGATGGTGGCCCGCCCCCAGTTCAACCATGTGGAAAGCCGCGCGTACCCGAGCGTATTGAATGCGGCGTTGGCAACAAACAGTGCGCCCAGGAACACGAACAAAGGCGACAGGACCACATTGAAGAGCCCGATGAGATCCGCCGCGCTTCCCGTGACCTTGAAGAAGTCCACGATGAGCCCGGTCCCCAGCGTCAGCAACACCCATGCGATCGCGGTAAATCCTGCCGTCACGCCCAGAGACAACGTGAATGCCTGTCGCATCCGGTCGTGCTCGCCCGCACCGTAGTTCTGCCCGATGATCGGCCCGATCGATCCCGACAGCGCGTAGATCGCGCCGAACGCCACGGGAATGAGGCGCCCGATGATCGCCCAGGCCGCAACCGCGCTATCCCCGTGGGCTGCGATCGCGGCCGTGACATAGGCGTTGCCGACCGGCGTCGCGATATTCGTCAGCACCGCCGGAACCGCGACCGCGAGCAGAGGTGGCCAATCCCGCTCCATCGCAGCCATCGACGGCGCCGCCGCGAGATCGTGCACACGCACCACGGCGTAGAGCCCATAGGCCACCATCGCCAGCCGCGCCAGACCCGAGGCAATCGCCGCTCCGCTGATCCCGAGCCCCATCGTGAAAATGAAGAACGGATCGAGCACGATGTTCACCACCGCACCGATGAGGGTGATGTGCATGGCCCTCCGGGGATCGCCGACACTGCGCAACAGGCCGGTCGCCGTCATCGCCAGCGCCAGCGGCGGCAAAAACGGCACAAGGATCCAGAGATAGTCCCGCGCCAGAGCGTGTGTCCGCCCTTCGGCGCCGAGCAGCGTCAAGAGCGGTGACACGCCGGCCCACACGATGGCCGTCAAAACGATCGAAGCGGCGAGCGTCAACATCAGCGCACTCGACGCAAGCCTCCGCGCACGATCTCTGTCACCGGCTCCAACCGCCGTAGAAACCAGAGCCGTCGCTGCGATCGACAAGCCAATTCCGATCGACGTCGTGAAGAACAGAATGGAACTCGCGTAGCCGACGGCGGCGACCACGGCCTCGTCCGCCAGCCACGACAGGAACAGCATGTTCGCCAGATCACCGATGAAGATCGAGATCAGACCGACGGCCCCGGTTCCCGTCATGATGAGAATGTGGGTGAGCAGTGACCCGGTAACGAAGCGCGGCGGCTGCGCCGGGACGGCCCGGGTCCGGCTTGAATCCGCCGCGTCCATGAAAGTCTGCTCCGTCTCTCGTCAAACGCGCCGCCGCGACTTGATGGCCGCCGCGAGTGTGCCTTCGTCGAGATAATCGAGCTCGCCGCCGACCGGCACACCTTGAGCCAGACGCGACACCGTTACGTCCGCGCCTGCCAGCTGATCCATCACATAATGCGCGGTCGATTGCCCTTCCACCGTGGCGTTCAGCGCCAGAAGAATTTCCAAGACGTCAGGCGCCGACGCCCGCTGCACGAGGGAACCGATGTTGAGTTTTTCCGGCCCGATACCGTCGAGTGGGGAGAGATGCCCACCCAGCACATGATAACGGGCGTTGACCACGCCGGCCCTCTCCAGCGCCCACAAATCTCCAACCTCTTCCACCACGACGATGAGCGATGGATCACGCCGCGGGTCCTGACAGATGGTGCAAGGGGAAACCGTATCCAGGTTGCCGCACGTCGGGCATTCGACGATTTTATCGACGGCGGTTTTCAACGCCTCTGCCAGCGGCACCAGCAGCTCGTTGCGCTTTTTCAAAAGTCCCAGCGCGGCCTTGCGCGCCGAGCGCGGACCGAGCCCGGGCAACCGCGCGAGAAGCTGCACGAGCCGTTCGATTTCAGGACCTGCGATTTTCTTCGACATGAGTAAGGCTGTGGTAGCACGGCTTTGCTGCCGCGCTTAGCACGATTCCGCTCCGCAACTAGCCGGCACCCGATTGCCACGCCTTGATGAAATCGAGCGGGTAAACGAGCATGATGACATTCAAGGTGAGGTTGTCGCGGATCATATATCCGGTGAAAAGCTCCATCCCGACGGCGAGGAAAACCGTCACCGCGACCGGCAACACGGAGGCCAGCCAGAACCCGCCGACCATGGCCAGCACGTCCATCACGGAATTCAAAATGCTGTCGCCGTAGTATTCGAGGGCGATGGTCGCCGTCCGGTAGCGCTCGATGGTCATGCTCGTGTTCTCGAGGATCTCCCACGCGCTCTCGATCCCCAGCGCAATGAGAAGGCGCGTGGCGAACGACGAGTTCGGCATCAGCCACCAGAGCACGCCATAAAAGATGAATCCGTGAATGACGTGGCTCGGCGAGTACCAGTCGGCGATGTGCTGCGAATTCTCCGAACTCTGCACGACCCCATGCCAGAATTTGATGGTCCCGCAGGTGCAGATCGGCGATCGCCCCAACGCCCACAGAATGAAGGCAAGCGCCGCGATGATCGCGATCCCTGCAGCCCAAGCCGCAGCCGGAGACACCGATGAGGCCCGTGCCGTCGCGGGCGAACCTGGGGAGGTCATGCGTCGTCGTCCCCCGCTTGCGCAAGCCCCCTGCCGCGCCCGGGCCGTACGCTAGAACAGTTTGAGCCCGGGCGGAAGCGGCAGGCCGCCCGTCACCTCGGCCATTTTGGAAGCCATCATCGCCTCCAGCTTCGACCGCGCATCCTGGTTGGCTGCAAGTACGAGATCTTCCAGAATCTCACCCTCGCCCGGCTTCATCAGGCTGGGGTCGATGGCAATCTTCTTCATGTCGCCCTTGCCGTTCAGGCTGACGCGAACGAGACCGGCGCCCGATTGCCCCTCAATTTCGGTCGCCGCCAATTCCTCCTGCATCTTCTGCATGCGAGCCTGCATCTGGCCCACCTGCTTCATCATGCCCATGATGTCTTTCATTCTGACCTCTGATCCGCTGAGTTCCGTACTGGCTTGCGGGCGGGCGGCGAAAGGAACTTCAGCCCGTCCCTGCCTCGTCGTCTTTCGGGCGCGTCGTGCGTCTCACGGCTGCGACTTTCGCATCCGGAAATGCTTCAAAAACGGCAGCGACCCCCGGATGCTTCTTGAGAGATGCGAGTTCGACCGCCTCACGCTCGCGCCGCTGCTGCCCTATCGTCGGTTCGCCCTGCGTCTTGGACAGAACCACCATCCATCGCCGCTCGGTCCAGCGGTTGAGCTTCTCACGCAGATCGTTGGCGATCTCGGCCGGCGCTCCGGGCAGCAGAAAAAGATCGATCGAACCGGCAGCCCCGTCGAACTTCACGAGCGAGACGTACTCTTCCAGGTGCGCCCTGAGCCGCGCGTCGCGCCGCTCCCCGGCAAGTTCCACGACGTCTTCGAAACTGCGGAGCGGACGCAGCGCCGGCGCCGATTGCGCAGGCAGTTGATCATCCTCGTCTCCGAGCCCCTCGATCAGATCACCGTAGGCTTCGAGAGGAGGCGGTGCGCCCGGCTCAACTATGCTGTCGGATTCGAGGCCCTGCGCAG
>JBLMYE010000337.1:0-11250 GCA_050258115.1 Deltaproteobacteria bacterium
GGACGTTGTTGCCATCGAAGGTCCGGTCGGACGATGCGCCAAGGTGATACTTGACGTCGCCTGAACCTTCCACGTCGTCCGGCTTGAACGAACCGCCCTTGAACTCGTTGAAAATGGCGCGAAGGGGTTTACCGAGCACGTTGCCTAGCACGTTGAGGCGTCCGCGATGCGCCATTCCGAAGACGATTTCTTTGACGCCAAGTTGCCCGCCCCGCTTGATGATCTGTTCCAGCGCCGGAATCATGGCTTCGCCACCGTCGAGTCCGAACCGCTTGGTGCCGGTATACTTTAGGTCGCAGAACTTTTCGAACAGCTCCGCTTCGACGAGCTTGTTCAGAATGGCGCGCTTGCCCGGCACCGTGAAGGTGATGCCCTTTTCTTCGCCTTCGACGCGCTGTTGCAGCCAAGATTTCTGCGCCGGGTTGGTAATGTGCATGAACTGGAAGCCGATCTTCCGGCAATAGGTGCGGCGCAGAATGGACAGCACCTGCCGGATCGTGGCGAATTCCAGTCCGAGATAGCGGTCCAGGAATACGGGGCGATCGAGGTCGGCTTCGGTGAAGCCGTACGTCTCGGCCCTCAGTTCCTTGTGAACATTGCGCTCGGCGATACCCAACGGATCGAGGTCTGCGGCCAAATGGCCCATGACGCGGTAGGCACGTATCAGCATGAGGGCACGGATTGAGTCCTGCGTGGCGCGAACCGAAGCCGCCGGCGAAAGCTCCACGCCGGCCTGATGAGCCCGCTGGTGCAGCCGCGCGCTGAGATGCACCTCTCCCGGACCTTCATCGCCGGTGAGGGCCGCGATCAGATCGTCGTGCCGCGTCAGTTCCGAAAGTGGAAGACCCCACGAAGGTCCACCATTGCTGTCCAGCACCGGAATCGGATGATCGTCGAGCCTCGACCGCTGCGGCTCCTCCTTGAGACTTTCGAAAAAATGCCGCCACTCGTCCGAGACGGAGCCGGGATTGCGCAGATACTCCTGCTGCATCTCTTCGATGTAGGGCGCGTTGGTTCCCTGCAGGAACGATGTCTTGAGAAACTGCTCGTTGCGGGCGTGGCGGGTCATGAAAAGATATCCTGAGCGTAGCCAAAGGGCGCCGGTCTCGACAAACGCGAACGTGGGCTCCGGATTGCGCCGCACGCTTTAAGGCGGAAATTTTCCGTGCTGCGGCGCAACGTATGAGACCCTACCCCGTTTATCCTCCAGGTTTAAGACCGTCGAAAGTGCAGGTCAGGGCGGAATTTCAGGCAATCCGGCACTGCACACAAAAATATTGCGGCGCCGAGCCTCGCAAGGCCGGCGCCGCATTGTATGAGAACCTGATGTCGCGCCCCGGCGGCTACCTGCCGAGCACCTTGAGCAAGGTGGTTCCAAGGGCTGCCGGGCTATCGGCCATGGCAATTCCAGCCTTCTGCATGGCCTCGATCTTGTCTTCGGCCTTGCCTTTTCCACCGGAGATTATGGCGCCTGCATGGCCCATACGGCGGCCCGGAGGTGCCGAAGCGCCGGCGATGAACCCGGCCATCGGCTTCTTGCGTCCCTTCTTCGCCTGCTGAACGAGCCATTCAGCGGCTTCTTCTTCTGCCGATCCGCCGATCTCTCCGATCATGATGATCGACTGAGTTTCGGGATCATCGAGGAAAAGATCCAGCACATCGATGAACTCGGTTCCCTTGACGGGGTCGCCGCCGATGCCGACCGCCGTCGTCTGGCCGAGCTTGGCGTCCGTGGTCTGCTTGACCGCTTCATAGGTCAACGTGCCCGACCGGGAAACCACGCCGACAGACCCCTTGGAGAAGATGTTACCCGGCATGATGCCGATCTTGCACTGACCGGGCGTCAGAACGCCAGGGCAGTTCGGGCCGACGAGGCGCGACTTCGATCCCGAAAGCGCACGCTTCACGCGAATCATGTCGACGACGGGAATGCCCTCCGTGATGCACACGATGAGCGGGATCTCCGCATCGATTGCTTCCAGGATGGCATCGGCTGCGAATGGCGGCGGCACGTAGATCGCGCTCGCCGTCGCCCCGGTTTTGTTCTTCGCTTCCTGCACCGTGTTGAACATCGGCACATCGGCGAGTTCGGGATCGGGATGGTTCGTCCCGCCCTTGCCCGGCGTCACGCCTCCGGCGACCTTCGTGCCGTAGGCCTTCGCCTGCTTGGTGTGAAACGTGCCCTGGCTCCCGGTGATGCCCTGGCAGATGGTGATCGTAGTCTTGTCGATGAGAATGGACATCGTCAGGCAACCTTCTTCACTTCGGCGGTGATTTTGCGGGCGGCATCGGCGAGATCGTCGGCGGGGACGATCTTGAGGCCCGATTCGGCCAGCATCTTCTTGCCGAGTTCCACGTTCGTGCCTTCCAGGCGGACGACGAGCGGGACGGTGATCGCCATCTCGCGCGCCGCCGCGATCACGCCTTCCGCGATGATGTCGCAACGCATGATCCCGCCGAAAATGTTGACCAGAATGCCCTTCACGGCCGGATCGGCGAGGATCAGCTTGAACGCCTCCCGCACCTTTTCCTTCGAAGCGCCGCCGCCCACGTCGAGGAAGTTGGCGGGCTCCGCACCATAGAGCTTGATGATATCCATGGTCGCCATGGCGAGACCGGCGCCGTTGACGAGACAGCCGATGTTGCCGTCGAGCTTAATGAAGGCAAGATCGTGCTTGGAGGCTTCGATTTCGCTCGGCTCTTCTTCCGTGATGTCGCGATAGGCGACGATTTCCGGATGCCGGAAGAGGGCGTTGGAATCAAAGTTCATCTTGCCGTCGAGCGCGATGAGGTTGCCCTCCTTCGTCACGACCAGCGGGTTGATTTCCAGCAGGCTCATGTCCTTTTCCAGGAACATGCGATAGAGGTTCGCGGCCATCGCCTGCATCTGCTTGGCCGCCTCACCCTTGAGACCCAGCGCGAAGGCGAGCTTGCGACCGTGGAAGGGCTGGAAGCCGGAGGCCGGATCGACGGAGAACGTCAGGATCTTGTCCGGCGTATCGTGAGCCACCTTCTCGATGTCCATGCCGCCTTCGGTGGAAGCAATGAACGCCACGCGCGAGGTCGCGCGGTCCACGAGCATCGACAGATAGAGTTCCTTGTCGATCGCCGTGCCGTCCTCGACGTAAAGGCGCCGCACGACTCGCCCGGCATCGCCTGTCTGCACCGTGACGAGGGTGCGGCCGAGCATTTCTCCGGCGAACTGCTTCACCTCGTCGATCGACTTGGCGAGGCGCACGCCGCCCTTTTCGCCCGCCTCTTTCTCCTTGAACGTGCCCTTGCCCCGCCCACCTGCGTGGATCTGGGCCTTGACGACCCATACGGGTCCCGGAAGCTGCTTGGCGGCCTCGACGGCCTCTTCGACTGAGAATGCGGCTCCGCCCTTACCCGTGGGGATGCCGTACTGGCGATAGAGCTCCTTCGCCTGATGCTCGTGGATATTCATGGCGCTCCTGAGCCTTCTTTCTGAATATTGGGAGACGAGGGTGTTTAATCGTGTCGGCCATGGGAAGGCCACCCCCGAACGGGGCGCTGGACCCTACCCCATCGGGCATTGCGACAAAGCGGACTGGGAACGTCGGATCAGGCGCCGAGAGGCGGGTTGATCTGAACGCAGGCGTCCACGAGCGTCTTCACGCTTTCCACCGACCGCATCAGCATTTGCCGCTCGGCCGAGTTCAGATCGATCTCGATGATACGTTCCACGCCGTCGGCCCCGATGATCACCGGCACGCCGACGTAGAGGCCTTTCACGCCATACTCCCCGTTGAGATAGGCGGCACACGGCAGAACCCGCTTTTTGTCCTTTAGGAAGCTCTCCGCCATGGAAATCGCAGAGGCCGCCGGCGCATAGTAAGCCGATCCGGTCTTGAGCAGTGCGACGATCTCGCCGCCGCCCTTGCGGGTCCGGTCCACAATCTGGTCGAGACGGGCCTGCTGGATCCAGCCCATCTTGACGAGGTCCGGCAGCGGCACGCCACCGACCGACGAATACCGCACCAGCGGCACCATGTCGTCGCCGTGACCACCCAGTACGAAGGCCGAAACGTCTTCGACCGAGACTTTGAATTCATCGGCCAGGAAATGCCGGAAACGCGCGGTGTCGAGCACGCCGGCCATTCCGCACACCATATTGCGTGGCAAACCGGAAAATTTCTGCAGGGCCCACACCATGGCGTCGAGCGGGTTCGTAATGCAGATTACAAATGAATTGGGCGCGTACTTCCGAATGCCCGCGCCCACCTGCTCCATGACTTTCAAATTGATACCGATCAGATCGTCCCGGCTCATTCCCGGCTTGCGCGGCACGCCGGCGGTTACGATACAGACGCTGGCGCCCTCGATGTCCGAATAGGCGTTGGTCCCCTTCAACGCACAATCAAAACCCTCGACCGCGCCCGATTGCGCGATATCGAGCGACTTGCCCTGAGGCAGCCCCTCTGCGATGTCGAAGAGCACGACGTCTCCGAGTTCCTTGAGCCCGATCAGATGGGCGAGTGTCCCGCCGATCATACCGCCACCGATCAGGGCAATCTTCGTACGCGCCATCGGAAAACAATCTCCCCTTGTCGACACCGCGGATGAGCCGCGGACCCAAATGTGATCTGAATGACAGGTAGGACGCCTGCCTTGCCATTCCGCAGATGCGAAGACAACCTGTCCGTTGGTAGGCCGAAATGTGCCGCTCCTCAAGATATACCGGACAAAAGGCGGCGACGCTGGGGCTCAGGTCGCTTCCGGAGCGCCCGCGCGTTGCGCCAGATAGGCTTCGCTGCGCATTTCCATCAGCCGCGACGCCGTCCGCACGAACAGTTCCGACCCATCCCCCGCCGGATAGAGCTGGTCGGGCTCCGCTGCGGCAGAAGCGACGAGACAATTTCCCTTGTCGTAGAGAGTATCGATGAGCGTGATGAAGCGCCGCGCCTCGTTCCGGCGGTCCGGTGTCAAAATCGGGATGTCCTCCAGAATGAGTGTCGGATAGGCCCGGGCGATTGCGAGGTAATCCGCACCGCCGAGCGGCTGCGAGCAAAGATCACCGAACGTGAACCGCGCCACGCCGTCGGAGGCCATCGGGACCGGGATGCGGCGCCCGTTGCATTCCACCTCTGCGGGCGCTGCCGTGTTGGAGCCGACGAGCCGCGACCAGATCTCGTCGATTTCAGCCTTGGCCGTCCTATCCGCAGGATGAAAATAGAGCGGCCGCCCCTGCAGTTTTTCCAGCCGATAGTCTTTGTTCGAACCGATTTCCAGGACATCGAGCCGGTCTTCCAGCATCGCGACGAATGGCAGGAAAAGCTGGCGATTAAGGCCGTTCCAGTAGAGCCGGTCCGGCGGTACGTTCGACGTCGCCACGACGACGACTCCCCGCTCGAAAAGTGATTTGAAGAGCCTCCCGAGGATCATCGCGTCCGCGATGTCCGTCACATGGAATTCGTCGAAACACAAAAGCGGCGCTTCACCTGCGATCTCAGCGGCGACGAAGGGGATCGGGTCGCCGTCCGTGGTCGCCCGGCCGCGCGCGATGCGCTCGTGAACCTCGGCCATGAACTGATGGAAATGCACGCGCCGGCGCGGACTGAAGCCGACGGCCAGATGGAACAGATCCATCATCATCGTCTTGCCGCGCCCCACCGAACCCCAGATGTAAAGTCCGCGAGGAGCGGCGGGTGCGGCGCGCTTTGACATGCGAAAGATCGACAGACGAGGCGCGCGGCCGGATCTCGACGCTTCGAGTGCGCCGGCAAGATCGTCCAGCCGCGCGATGATAGGAGCTTGCGCGGGATCGGGCGCGATTTGCCCGCTCGCCAACCGTTGCTGATAGCATTGCCAAACGCCGCCCGGCATTCTCCACCCGGTTCTCAGAACCTGAGGTTCACTCCACTCATCGCCACATGCGGCGCCGCTCCAAATGTCGTCGCCCCATGCGTTTTCGAATGCACACCACTAGCCGACGGCCGTTAGAGAAACAAACATACTGGAACCAATCGCCGCGACGTGAATGCGCCGGACGGCACCTTGTTGCTTGCGTGTTCTGTGATGAAAGCCTATTGGCTGAAGACCACATGGACCACTCGGTCGCGTGAGGCCGCGTTACCAGGCTGAGCCGAACCAATTGCGCAGCCGCGGAAGCGCAGAATCGCAGTGCAGCAGACTCACTTGCGGCCCCTTACTTCACCTAACAATGCGGGAGTCGCATTCTACAGGCCCGGAATCGCTCGAAAATTGCGGCGTTTGCGCCACACTTTCTGCAATTGGGCAAAAATATCGCCGCGAAATCGAATTTCGATGTCAACAAAATCATCGAACTTGCGCATATTTTTTTGGCGATCGAAATGATTCGATCTTTATTCCTTAGAGGGAGAGAGAACTATGGCTAAGGCAGCTAAGAAGGCAGTGAAGAAGGCAACGGCGAAGCGCGCTCCGGCCAAGAAGGCCACGAAGGCAGCGAAGAAGCCGGCAAAGAAGGCCGCGAAGAAGAAGCGCGCCGCTTAAATCGCGTTTCCTGCTCTGCACCCGGTTGGGCACCGGGCGCGGGGCCGGTCCTAGGACCGAAGTAATTCAAGACCGGTGGCAGCGAGATGCGCCACCGGTCTTCTTCATGTTTGCTAGGCAACGAAAGCCGGCAGGTCAGTTCAGGTTGCTCTGCCAGGCCCACCAGTCATGCAACGACCCGCATTTCCCATCGGGAATTCTATGGCAGCCTCCGGCCGCACGCCCGCTGGAACTGTAACGGGCCTTTCGGGTCGAAGCAGCATGTTTCCAGGCGCTCTCCTGGGAAACACCAGCCCGCTTGGAATTGACCTGGTCTCGAACCGACGCGGCCTCAGCAACTGGCGCCGCGATCAAGAGCAAGGGCAAAAGTGCTAGAATTTTCATGTTTTTCACCTCCTCCCCCGAGATGGGAAGGAGGTGCGATGCGGTCCAATCGGAAAACGGCCCGCTGGTGAGCGGAAGCTCCGATGGTCCGTCCCCGGACCGCTAGACGCGGCGCTGCACCATCAGTTTCTTGAGTTCCGCGATCGCCTTGGCCGGTGACAGGCCCTTCGGGCATGCCTTGGTGCAATTCATGATCGTGTGGCAGCGGTAGAGCCGGAACGGATCTTCCAGATTGTCGAGTCGCTCGCCCGTCGCCTCGTCGCGGCTTTCGATGACCCACCGGTAGGCTTGCAGCAGGATGGCCGGGCCGAGGTACCTGTCGGAATTCCACCAGTAGCTCGGACAGGATGTCGAACAGCACGCACACAGAATGCATTCGTAGAGGCCGTCGAGCTTCTCGCGGTCCTCCCGCGATTGTTTCCATTCCTTCGGCGGAGTGGGCGTGTCCGTCTTCAGCCACGGCTCTATGGACCGGAGTTGGGCATAGAAATTGGTCATGTCCGGCACGAGATCCTTGATGACCTGCATGTGCGGCAGCGGGTAGATTGAAACCGGACCCTTCACGTCGTCGATGGCCTTGAGGCACGCAAGGTAGTTCGTCCCGTCAATATTCATCGAGCACGACCCGCAGATCCCCTCCCGGCAGGACCGCCGGAACGTCAGGGTAGGGTCGATCTCGTTCTTGATCTTGATAAGCGCATCCAGAACCATAGGACCGCACTGGTCCTGGTTGATGTAATACGTATCCACATGCGGGTTTTGGCCGTCGTCCGGAGTCCAGCGATAGATGCGGAACTCGCGCCAGTTGCCGTCACCCTCCGGGGCATTCCAGGTCTTCCCCTTCGTCAACTTCGAGTTTTTAGGAAGTGTCAGCTGCACCATGGGTGGTTGTCGATCCTCTCGACGAGCAAAAAAATAAGCCGGGGCCAAGAATTGGGGCGCCGGTCCTTCCCTGTCAACGCAACTGGCAGCGCGACGGATGCGGTTCTTTGCCCCCCGAACAAACGTTCTCCGTCTTTCGTCTGAGACGGTCAGTCCGGACGGTATTTCTTGAGCTCCCGCACGAGCTGCGTCAGCCGCTCGGCGATCTCCCCGCCGCTGTCCACCGCGACCTTCAGAGTCGCGCGGTTCTGGATGAGCTTGTTCAGACGCTCCTGGCACTCCCCGAACGCGAAATAGAGCGTCTCAGGCGCATCGACTTCCCCGTCCTCCACCGCGCACATCACGTCGAAGGCGTTCTGCGAGGCGAGCACCAGCATCGAGGCGACGTCGTTCATGAGCTGATGAAACATCCGGCTGCCATCCGGGCCGACGCGCGGTCCGTGGACTCCGAACTTCAGCGGAGAGGACCCTTGCGCCCCCTCTCCCGCGAAAAGCTTGGGGTGACGCTGGAACCGGCGAAAGATCTCGGTGAGCCCGAGGCAGCATGTCTCGAGTTCGCGGATAGCCGTTGCAGCCTTGCGCTTGGCCTTTGAGCGGTCCGGCGTCCGCTCCTCCGCCGTCCAGTTGATTGCGGCGATCGACGCGATCGCGCCGAGGGCCGAAAGAGCAGGCAGAACCGCCGTGAAGGGATCGGGAGCAATGCGGCTGTCAGCCTCGCGCGGCTCGTCCGGCACCGGCTGCTCGTTGCGTTTATCGCCGCCTTTTCGTGTCGGAAGGGCCACGCGCGCTCCGGATGCCATCGGTTCCCGATGCATCCCTTAGCGCAGCTCGGCGGCCGCCGCCACCTGTGAGGCGACCGTCGCGGACATCCGCCCCGAGCATAATGGCCCCGCGGCACCGGTCCGCAGCCGTCCCGCCTCTAGTACACGCGCGCCTTGGGTTCGATGTACTTGATCTCGTTAGTGAGTGTCCGCGTGTGGACGGGCCGGCTGTCGAGCCGAACCTGCCGGGTGGCATAATCTGCGAACGCAAGAGTGTGCTTCATCCAGTTGACATCGTCGCGCTCCGGATGATCCTCCCGCGCGTGCGCCCCACGGCTTTCCGTGCGATTGGCGGCACCCGCCACCGTGACAGCCGCCTGCGCGATGAGGTTGTCGAACTCCAGCGTTTCGATCAGGTCCGAGTTCCAGACCAGCGAGCGATCGGTCACCCGGATATCGTCGACTCCCTTCCAGACCTCCGCGATCCGGCGCACGCCTTCCTCCAGCACAGGGCCATCCCGGAACACGGCGCAGTTCGCCTGCATGGTCTTCTGCATCTTGAGGCGCAGCGCCGCGGTCGGCGTGCCCCCGTTCGCATGACGGTACCGGTCGAGACGGGCAAGCGCCTTGTCGGTCGCCTCTCGCGGAAGCTCGGACTGCGCGGCCCGCTTCTCCACGGTATCGGCGCACCGCAGAGCTGCCGCACGCCCGAACACCACCAGATCGATGAGCGAGTTCGAACCGAGACGGTTCGCCCCGTGAACCGACACGCAAGCCGCCTCGCCGATAGCCATCAGGCCAGGCACGACATGATCCGGGTTTCCGCTCTTCAGGGTAAGAACTTCCCCATGATAATTCGTCGGGATGCCGCCCATGTTGTAGTGAACCGTCGGAATGACGGGGATCGGTTGGCGGCGAAGATCGACCCCGGCGAAGATCTTGGCGCTTTCGGTGATCCCCGGTAGACGCTCCGCCAGGATGTTCGGGTCAAGATGGTCGAGGTGCAGGTAGATGTGGTCAGCCTCCGGGCCGACCCCGCGACCCTCTCTGATTTCGATGGTCATGGAACGCGAAACGACATCGCGCGACGCGAGATCCTTCGCGTGCGGCGCATACCGCTCCATGAAGCGCTCGCCTTTCGAGTTCGTGAGATAACCGCCTTCCCCTCGCGCTCCTTCCGTGATGAGAACGCCGGCGCCATAGATGCCGGTCGGATGGAACTGGACGAACTCCATGTCCTGGAGCGGCAGACCCGCACGCAGAACCATGGCATTTCCGTCGCCCGTGCAGGTGTGAGCGGAAGTGGCCGAGAAGTAGGCGCGCCCGTAGCCACCGGTCGCCAATATCGTACGCTTGGACCGGAAGCGATGAATGCTGCCGTCTTCCATGCTCATCGCAATGACGCCGCGGCACGCGCCTTCGTCGTCCATGATGAGATCGAGCGCGAAATACTCGACGAAAAACTCCGCCGAATACCGCAGCGATTGGCCATACAGCGTGTGCAGCATCGCATGGCCGGTCCGGTCGGCGGCAGCGCAGGTCCGCTGTACAGGCGGACCCTCGCCGTACTCCGTGTAGTGACCGCCGAACGGCCGCTGATAGATTTTGCCGTCTTCCGTCCGGCTGAACGGCACGCCGTAGTGATCGAGTTCGTAAACCGCCTCCGGCGCGTTGCGGCACAAATACTCGATCGCGTCCTGATCACCGAGCCAGTCGGCGCCCTTTACTGTATCGTACATGTGCCAGCGCCAGTGGTCCGGTCCCATGTTGGCCAGTGACGCCGCGATTCCGCCCTGGGCCGCCACGGTATGCGAACGTGTCGGAAAAACCTTCGTGATGCATGCCGTCTTCAGTCCGGCCTCCGCGCATCCGAGCGTCGCCCGCAAACCGGCGCCGCCCGCGCCGACAACCACGACGTCGTACGTGTGATCGACGATCGGATAGGCGCGCCCGTTGATGGCCGCCTTGCCTGCCGCGCCGTTCTCCTTGCCAGCCATACTGCGATCAAGCTCCGAAGTAGAGTTTCAGAACGGCCAGGATGCTGGCCGCGCCCACGGTCGCGGCGAAGAACGTATTCAGGATCAGAAGCGACAACTTAGCCGCTTCCCCGTGAACATAGTCTTCGATGATGACCTGCATCCCGAGGCGCATATGGATTACAGCCGAAAGCACGAACAGGATCAGCGGCAGCGCGACGAGCGGGCTTTTCAGGGCCGCGGCCACGGTCGCGTGATCAGCTCCCTTGAGCGAGACGAAAATGCCGACGGCGATGACTGCCAACACGAGGTTCGAAACAGCCGTGACCCGCTGCTTCCAGAAATGGTCGGCACCTTCCTTGGCAGAGCCCAGATAACGCACCCTCTTGAGCGGTGTTCGAAGCGTCATGGTCATCAGCCTCCCAATCCGCGGATGGCGAGGAACCACACGAGCCCCGTCAGCAGAACCGACATCACGATCGTCCCCCACGACAGAAGATCAATCGTCTCGTGCTCATAGCCGACACCGAGGTCCCAGATGAAATGACGGATGCCGCCGAGTGCATGATGGATGAGAGCCCAGGTATACCCAAAAACCAGAATACGTCCGGGCCATGTATCCAGGTACGAGTTGACCACTTGCAAGGCCTCAGGCCCCGACGCCGCCGCCACCAGCCAGACCGCCAGAATGAGCGTGCCGAAGTACAGCGCCGCGCCCGTGATGCGATGAAGGATCGACATCACCATGTTGATGA
>JBLMYE010000338.1:0-10261 GCA_050258115.1 Deltaproteobacteria bacterium
ACCCGCGGCCGCGGGGGAAGTCGCACCACCCGGTCGGGCGCCGGCTGCCCGCGGCGAGCCCGCGGCTCCAATGGATGCCGCCGTGCAGCAGGCGGGGGCCGACGCCGCCCAACCTGCGCCGCCGCCCGAACCCACCCTGCTCATCAATATCGATCTGACGAAACAGCGGATGGTCGTGACGGAGAATGGCAGTCCCCGTTACACATGGGCGATCTCGTCGGGCGCGTATGGGTATCCGACACCGGTCGGCACCTTCCGGCCGAGCTGGATGGCGAAGATGTGGTACTCCAAACAGTACGACAACGCGCCCATGCCCCATTCGATCTTCTTTCACGGCGGCGCGGCGATTCACGCCACGAGTTCCATCCACCTGTTGGGAACTCCTGCCTCGCATGGTTGCGTCCGCTTGGCTCCGTCCAATGCGGCGAGGCTCTACGCCATGGTCGGACGTCACGGCAAGGATCGCACCGAGATCAAGGTGCACGGTCGCCCGAAATATACCGCTCCCAGGATCGCGCGGGCTCAGCAGGGCTACCCCGCGATGCGCTACGCCTACAGCCCCTTCGATTACGGCTCGGGATTTGGCTACCAGCCGTACAGCACACCCCCACGCTACTACTTGAAGTCGTCCCGGCAGCGGGCCAACGCTCTGAAAAAGCGCCGTACAGCCGTACGCGAATACTATTCGGCGTATTGAGACGGCCCGGTCGGTGGCAAGGCCGCTAGAACGGATTCCATGTCGGCTGGGATGTGAACCGCAGGTAGCCAATGTTTGCGCCGAGCCTCAGCCCGAGCCCCGAGCGGATCGGGGCCATGATCACATCTCCGCCCTTTAGCAGCGTCATTCCCACACCACCGACGAGGTAGGCTGACCCGTCGACGCCCGTGAAGCTGCGATAAAGCTGCTCGGGATCCCGCATTCGGTAAACCAGAATGAGGGTCCGCCCGCCGTCCGCGCCGACATCGTAGCCGAGCGATGGCCCATGCCAATGGATGGGACGCGTGCCGCCGGCACGCAGGTAGAGCGTCCCCTTGCCGTAGCGCAGGCCCGCGAGGAACGCGCCGCCGCCTTCCGTGCCGAGAATGTAACCCGTGGGCCTGCCGGTGTTGGCAAAGGCATATTCGATCACACTGGCGAGGTTGGTGGAAATCGTCCCGAAGAAACCTCGCGAGGCCTCACGGATCTCGTCAATCGTGTAACCCTCATCGGGCGTATCGAGGGTGATGGGCGGCAGCGTGGCTGCCGGTGTACCGCCGTCCGGCGCCTTCGCCACCACCGGACCGCCGTTTGGCGCCTGGGGGGCCGGCACGACCGATTTCGTCTTGGTATCCCAGATTCCGTCCGCTTGGGACGTCGGGGCTTTCGCGGTGGGCTGCTCGCGAGCGACGTCTCGCTTCGCAGTCTGAGCGGCAGAGGCATCCTTGCCGGCAGGTTCGGCTTTTGCTGCGGTCTTGCTTTGCGGCTCCGGGGTCTCGGCCGCGGTCACGGCAGGCGAGGGCGGGGAAACCGAACCCGCGGCTGGCCCCACCTCACGCGCCACCTTGTCTTCGATGTAGGACGCCTTTGCCTTCATGACAGCGAGGATCTCGATGCTTGCAGCCTCGATTTCGGCGAGTTTGCTGCAATCATACCCACCACCCGCCCCAGGGCGGCTCGCCTGATCCACCTTGCTCAGAAGTTCATTGGCGCGCGTATCGAGTTCTCCGAGCCGGCCGTCTTCCAGGTAGAGCATCGCGCGTTCCTCACGATCTTCACCCGTCCAGCCCTTCTTGTCGGCAAGTGCCGTCAGCCGCGCCCGCATGCGGGGCTGCGCCTCGGCATTGTAATTACGCAGCGTCGCACCGAATTTGTCGACGGCCGCCGCGAACGTGGCTTCCGAACATCCCGCCGCCGCGGGGTTTCCGGCCAGAACGCGGCCGGCGTCAGACAGCGACAGAAGCGCCGCCGCGAGTGCAAAGAGTGCCGCCTTGCGAATCATTCTCGTCCCTGCCGCGACTTATCGGGGTTTGTGCAGACGGCGACAAAACGGCAGGAGCATGGCGCTTGGGTCCCGGGGCGAGCGTACGGGCATCCGGAAACCTCGCGGCGATCAGTCGCTTGGCGCGGTTTGATATTGGTCATGACGCCGGCCGGACCCGGCCTCTAAAACCCCGTCGTGTCGGTGGAGCCGCCGGAAAGGGGGTTTTCCGATGCCCTGAAGCTGTCTAAGATACTTGACACATCCGACCGTCATTTTTGCGGATTGTGGACCTGCTGGAGCTGCCGGTCATGCTTGACGATGCCGTCCAACGCGACACTGCCGCAACATGCGCCCCTGAGCGTCCCTTGGCGCCGGGCTTGAGGCGCGAACAGGTTCTGTCGATCACCCACTATACGGACAAGCTCTTCTCTTTCCAGACGACGCGCGCACCCTCCTTCCGTTTTCAGAGCGGTCAGTTCGCGATGATCGGTCTGGAAACCGAGACGCGCCCGCTGCTTCGTGCCTACTCCATGACGAGTGCCGTCTATGACGACCATCTGGAGTTCTTCTCGATCAAAGTTCCCAACGGTCCACTCACGTCGAGACTGCAACACATCAAGGTTGGCGACCACATCGTCGTCAATGGCAAGCCGACGGGAACGCTCCTTATTTCCAACCTGAAGCCTGGCAAGCGGCTATGGCTCTTCGCGACGGGTACGGGTTTCGCACCATTTGCCAGCATTCTCCGCGACCCGGAAACCTACGAGGCTTTCGAAACGATCATCGCGGTGGAGGGCTGCCGTCAGGTCGCCGAACTGGAGTTCGCGACGAATGTCGTCACGCAAGTGCGTGAGCACGAGTACCTGGGCGAGGCGGCGGCGGGCAAACTACTTTATTATGCCAGCGCCACGCGCGAGCCGTTCCACCACCAGGGACGCATCCCCTATCTCATTACTTCTGGCGCGTTGACGTCCGATCTCGGCATCGCCCCCTTCGGCAGTGGGACGGAACGGGTCATGATGTGCGGTAATCCGAACATGCTCGCCGATATGCGAAAGCTCCTTGAGGCCCGAGGTTTCGCTGAGGGATCGAGCGGCGAGCCGGGCGACTTCGTGATAGAGAAGGCGTTCGTCGAGAAATAAGCGGGCGCTTGCGGCCCGATGAGGCTACGGACGGCGCGGCTTTGTATGGCCGCCTTTGCTGGTTAAGCGCTATTTCAAGCTCGGAAAATTGAATTCCGCACCTTTGCGGATGCCGGTCGGCCAGCGCGCCGTCACGGTCTTCAAGCGGGTGTAGAAGCGCACGCCCTCCGGACCGTAAATGGAATGGTCTCCGAACAAGGAGCGTTTCCAGCCCCCGAACGAGTGGTAGGCGACCGGCACGGGGATCGGCACATTGATGCCGACCATTCCCACTTCGATCTTGTCGGCGAAGGCGCGGGCCGCGTCGCCGTCGCGGGTGAAGATCGCCGTCCCGTTGCCATACTCGTGCGCGTTGATGAGGCCGGCGGCTTCGTCGAACGAGCCTGTCCGGACCACGGACAGAACCGGGCCGAAGATCTCCTGCTTGTAGATCGCCATTCCCGGCGTCACGCGATCGAACAGAGAGCCACCCAGGAAGAAGCCATTCTCATACCCCTGAAGCACGAGACCTCGGCCGTCGACGACGAGATCCGCGCCTTCCTTCACGCCCTGATCGATGAGAGACGTGATCCTGCGCTTGGCCTCTGCCGTCACCACGGGCCCCATTTCGGCCTCGGGGTCGGTCGCAGGACCAACCTTCAACGCGCGCACCTTCGGTGCTAGGGCCTCGACCAGCCTGTTCGCGGTCGTCTCGCCCACCGGAACCGCGACCGAGATCGCCATGCACCGCTCACCCGCAGACCCGTAGCCCGCGCCCATGAGCGCATCGACGGCCTGATCGATGTCCGCGTCGGGCATCACGATCATATGGTTCTTGGCGCCGCCCAGGGCTTGCACGCGCTTCCCCTTCGCGGCCCCGCGCGCGTAGATGTACTCGGCGATCGGCGTGGAACCGACGAAGCTGACGGCGGCGATGTCGGGATGATCGAGAATGGCGTCGACGGCTTCCTTGTCGCCGTGCACGACGTTGAACACGCCCTTCGGCAGACCGGCTTCCTGCAGAAGCTCCCAGATGAGAAGGGTGGAGGAAGGGTCTCGCTCCGACGGCTTCAGAACGAACGTATTCCCGCACGCGATCGCGACCGGGAACATCCACATGGGGACCATGACAGGGAAGTTGAACGGCGTGATCCCCGCCACGACGCCGAGGGGCTGCCGGTCCGACCAGCTGTCGATGTCCGGTCCGACGTTGCGGCTGAACTCGCCCTTCAGCAGGTGCGGGATGCCGCACGCGAAATCGACGACATCGATGCCGCGCTGGAGTTCTCCGAGGGCATCGGGATGCGTCTTGCCGTGCTCGCGCGAAATGGCCCGCGCGATGTCGTCGGCCCGGCTCTCCAAGAGTTCCTTGAATTTGAACAGTACCTTGGCACGCTTCATCGGCGGCATTGCACTCCAGGCGGGAGCGGCCGCCTTCGCCGCGGCGACGGCGGCTGCGACTTCCGCGCTGGTCGAGAGCGGCAGGGCGGCGGTCTGTTCTCCGGTCGCGGGATTGTAAACCGCCGCGACGCGGGAGGACGCCGACGTGACCTTGCGGCCGTCGATGGCATTCTGGATCGTGAGCATATCGGGGCCTCGGTTAGGGCGTCGTCTTCAGAACGTCTGTCAGGATGTCGAACAGTTCGTCGATCTGCGACTTGGAGATGATGAGGGGCGGGGAGAGAGCCATGATGTCGCCGGTCGTGCGGACAAGAAGTCCCTTCTCGAAGGCTCGCACGAAGCGGTCATAGGCCCGCTTGGTGGGAAGATCCGGCAGAGGCTCGAACTCGATCGCGCCGATCAGGCCGATGTTACGGATGTCGATCACGTAAGGCATCTCGCGCAGCGCGTGCAGCCGCTCCTCCCAGTAAGAAGCGAGACCGGATACACGCGTGAGCAGGCCCTCTTCCGCATAGGTGTCGAGCGTGCCGATGGCGGCGGCCGCGGCGATCGGATGACCGGAATAGGTATAGCCGTGGAAGAAGTCGATGGCCCAATCCGGTCCCGTCTGGAACGCGGCGAACACTTTGTCGCTGGCGAAAACCGCGCCCATCGGGATCGTCCCGTTCGTCACGCCTTTCGCCGTCGTGATGATGTCCGGCTTGATGCCGAAATAATCCGATCCGAACGCCGTGCCGAGCCGTCCGAATGCGGTGATGACCTCGTCGGCGATGAGGAGAATGTCGTGCTTGCGGCAGATCGCTTCGAGCCGCTTCAGATAACCTTTGGGCGGAATGAGTACGCCGGTCGAGCACGCCACCGGTTCGACGATGACGGCGGCGATGGTCGAGGCGTCGTGCAGCGCGACGAGTCGTTCCAGATCGTCGGCAAGTTCCGCTCCGTGCTCCGGCTCGCCTTTCGAGAAAGCGTTGCGCGACAGGTCGTGGGTGTGGCGCAGATGATCGACCCCGGCGACGAGCGCGCCGAACCACTTGCGGTTGTTCACCATGCCGCCGACGGACATGCCGCCGAAATTGACGCCGTGATAGCCCCGCTCGCGGCCGATGAGACGAACCTTCGTCGCGTTGCCCTTGGCCCTGTGATAGGCGAGCGCCATTTTCAGGGCCGTTTCGACCGACTCCGATCCGGAATTCGTGAAGAAGACGTGGTTGAAGCCTTCGGGCGCGACGTTGACGAGGCGCGACGCGGCCTCGAACGCCTTGACGTGACCCATCTGAAACGTGCCGGCGAAGTCGAGCGTCTCCGCCTGTTCCTTGACGGCCGCAACGATCCTCGGCCGGCAGTGCCCGGCATTCACGCACCAAAGGCCCGACGTTCCGTCGATGACCCGCCGCCCGTCCGGGGTGAAATAATAGAGCCCCTCGGCTTTCGAGAAGAGCCGGGGCGCCGCTTTGAACTGGCGGTTGGCCGTAAACGGCATCCAGAAGGCTTCGAGATCGTTGGTCTTGAGCTGGACGTTCATGGGTGTTCCCCGGGGAGCAAGGTGTCCCCCTTGTTCGGAATTCAAGCGGTTTCGGTCACGGCCTCTGTCAGCGCCGCCTCGAAGAGGTCCATGCCTTCGCGGACTAGGGCGTCGCTCGCCGTCAACGGCGAAAGAAAGCGGATGACGTTGCCGTAGGTGCCGCAGGACAGCAGGATGAGGCCGCGTGTATTGGCGGCTTTCAGCAGGGCCTGTGTCAGTTGCGGCGCAGGTTCGTGCGTCTTCTGATCCTTGACGAGTTCCACCGCGCACATGGCGCCGAGCCCGCGCACATCGCCGATGCAATTGAGATTGGACTTCTGGGCGAGATCCCGCGCCCGGTCCATCATGATCCGTCCTATGGAGACGGCGCGATCGCACAGCTTTTCATCCTCGATGATATCGAGAACGGCATGGGCAGCAGCACATGCCACGGGATTGCCGGCATAAGTGCCGCCGAGACCACCCGGTGCCGACGCGTCCATCACCGCGGCGCGGCCTGTAATCGCGGCAAGGGGCATGCCGCCGGCGAGCCCCTTCGCCATGGTCACCACATCGGCCTTCACGCCGGCATGATCGAGAGCGAACATCTTCCCCGTGCGCGCGAAGCCCGACTGGATTTCGTCGGCAATGAGGACGATGCCATGTTCGTCACAAATCGCGCGTAGCGCCCGCAGGAACTCCGGCGGCGCGATGTTGAATCCGCCTTCGCCCTGTACTGGTTCGATGATGATACCGGCAATGCTCGAGGGATCGGCGGTGTGCTTGAACAAGCTTTTCAGCCCGGCAAGGCTCTGCTCGGCCGTCACACCGTGGTAGGCGTTCGGGAATTCCACCTGGTAGATGTCGGCGGGGAAAGGCCCGAAGCCCTTTTTGTAGGGTACCACCTTCCCAGTCAGCGCCATGCCCATGAGCGTCCGGCCATGAAAGCCAGCCGTGAACGATATGATACCCGGGCGCCCCGTGTAGGCTCTCGCGACTTTGACGGCGTTCTCGACGGCTTCCGCACCCGTCGATATCAGCATGGTCTTGGCAGGGCCCTCTACCGGAGCGATGGCGTTCAGCCGCTCCGCAAGGCGCACATAGGACTCATAGGGCGTCACCTGGAAGCAGACATGGCTGAACGCCTTCATCTGCTCCTCGATGGCCTTCAGGATGCGCGGATGCTGATGCCCCGTATTCGTGACCGCGATCCCGGCAGCGAAGTCGATGTAGCGCTTTCCATCTTCGCTCCAGATTTCGGAATTGAGGGCGCGGGCCGCATAGATCGCGGTCGCATGACCGATACCGCGCGGCACGGCCGCGGCGCGGCGCTCATGGAGTTCGACGGAGGTGGCCATGGGTAGAATGCTCCTCAGGAAAAGGCCTGGATGCCGGTTTGCGCGCGGCCCAGAATGAGTGCGTGGATATCGGCGGTCCCTTCGTAGGTATTGACCGCCTCGAGGTTCAGCATGTGCCGGATCACGGGATATTCGTCGGAGATGCCGTTCCCGCCCAGCATGTCACGCGCGCTGCGCGCGATTTCGAGTGCCTTCAGGCAGTTGTTCCGCTTGATCAGCGAAATGGCCTCCGGAGCGAGCCGGTCGTGGTCTTTCATGCGGGCCGCCTGCAGACACGCACCGGTGGCGAGCGCGATCTCGGTCTGCATGTCGGCCAGCTTCTTCTGGATCAGCTGGTTCGCGGCGAGAGGACGGCCGAACTGGGTCCGGTCGAGAACATACTTCCGCGCCGTTCGCCAGCAGCTCTCTGCCGCTCCGATAACGCCCCAGGCGATGCCGAACCGTGCATTGTTCAAGCAGCCGAAAGGCCCTTTGAGGCCCGCCACGTTGGGCAGGACATTCGCGTCGGGAACAAATACACCCTCGAGCACGATCTCGCCGGTGACCGACGCCCTGAGAGAAAGCTTGCTCTCGATCTTCGGCGTCGAGAAACCCGCCATTCCGCGCTCCACGATGAAGCCGCGGATCGGCCCATCGTCTGCGACGGCCCAGACGATTGCGATGTCGGCGATCGGTGCGTTCGTGATCCATGTCTTGGCACCGTTAAGGCGCCAGCCGCCGGCTTCACGGCGTGCACGCGTCGTCATACCGCCCGGATCGGACCCGTGATCCGGCTCCGTCAAACCAAAGCAACCGACGATCTCGCCTGCAGCAAGTGGCGCAAGATAAGCCCGGCGCTGCGCTTCCGTCCCGTAGGCCCAGATGGGGTACATGACGAGGCTTGACTGAACGCTCATTGCGGAGCGATAGCCGCTGTCGACGGCTTCAATTTCTCGCGCGATAAGACCGTAGGACACCGAGCCGACACCCGCGCCGCCATACGTCTCCGGTATGGTCGGCCCCAGAAAACCCATCGCGCCCATATCGCGCATGATCGAACGGTCGAAGCCCTCGTTGCGAAAATCCTGAACGGCACGCGGAGCGAGCTTGTCGGCGGCGAACTTCCGCGCGGCCTCGCACAGCATGCGCTCGTCTTCCGAGAGCATTTCGCCGAAGCACAGCGGATCGGACCAGTCGAAAGCGGCGCGCGGCGCCAGATCGGGGCCGGGCGCCGGGTCCGCGTCGAGTGGTCTCATCGAAGCTGCCGTCATCGCGCGCACTTTCTTTGTTACATGCCGCCAAGGCAGATTAACTTGGTCTCGAGATACTCCTCCAGGCCTTCGGCCGCGCCTTCGCGGCCGAGACCGGATTCCTTGATGCCGCCGAACGGCACCACTTCGTTGGAGAAAATGCCTTCGTTGACGCCGACCATCCCAGCCTCGAGCTTTTCAGCCGCCTTCCAGGCCCGCGAAAGATTCTGACTGAACAGATAGGCCGCCAGCCCGAACGGCGTGGCATTGGCAAGCGCAATGCCCTCGTCGTCGGTCTCGAAGCGAATGAGGGCGGCCACCGGTCCGAAGATTTCCTGGCTCACGATGTCCATGTCCGTGGTGACGCCCGTGAGCACGGTCGGCTTGTAGAAAAGGGGGCCGGACGCATCCTTGCTGCCGCCGGTCTTGACCTTGACCCCCTTCTTGATCGCGTCCGCCATCAGGTTCTCGACCTTGGCGATGGCATCGGAGTTGATCAGCGGCCCGACGTTGACGCCGCTTCCTGTCCCGGGCCCCACAACGAGCTTCTCGGCAGCTTTCGCAAGAGCTTCGGCAAAGCGGTCATAGATTCCAGACTGAACGAGCATCCGGTTGGCGCAGACGCAGGTTTGTCCCGCATTGCGATACTTGGATGCCATGGCACCCGCTACCGCCTGTTCGAGATCGGCGTCGTCGAAAATGACGAGCGGTGCGTTGCCGCCGAGTTCGAGGGTCAGCTTCTTCACCGTGTCGGCGCACTGGCGATAGAGGATCTTGCCCACCTCCGTCGATCCGGTGAAGGTGAGCTTGCGCACGCGCGGATCGGCGCAGAGGACTTCGCCCACGCCCCTGGCGTCGTGCGTCGTCAGAACATTGAACACACCCGCCGGAACGCCGGCTTTCTCGGCCAACCGCGCCAGCGCCAGCGCGCAGAGCGGCGTATCCTCCGCCGGCTTCACGATGATAGTGCATCCCGCGGCAAGCGCCGGTGCTACCTTGCGCGTGATCATGGCGATCGGGAAATTCCACGGCGTGATCGCAGCTACCACCCCGATCGGCTGCTTGATTGTCACGTAGCGCTTGTTCGCCGCTGTCGTTGGAATCGTCCGGCCATACGCCCGCTTTCCTTCTTCGGCGAACCACTCGACGAAAGACGCGCCATAAGCGACCTCGCCGCGCGACTCCGCGAGCGGCTTGCCCTGTTCGGCGGTCATCAGTTGCGCCAGCGTCTCGGTTTCCGCGACGATCAACTCATACCAGCGCTTCAGCACGCCCGCACGTTCCTTCGCCGTCGTGGCGGCCCATGCGGGCAATGCGGCGCTGGCCGCATCGATGGCCCGGCGCGCATCGGCGGGAGTGAGATCAGGAACGCGAGCGATTTCCAGCCCCGTCGCCGGATTGGTCACCGCGAACCGGGCCTGGGACGTCACCCACTCGCCGCCGATGTAAGCGGATGTGGGAAGATCGTCAGGGGTCATGTCCATGAAGCGGCTCTCCGTCAACGCAAAGTAATCGAGATGGCCTTCAGGTCAGCGTACTTGTGCAGGGCGTGCATCGAGCGGTCGCGGCCGAAGCCCGACTGCTTGAAGCCGCCAAACGGCATGGTGATGTCGCACGCGTCCCAGCCGTTGATCCATACGAGCCCGGCTCTCAATTCGCGCGCCATGCGGTGCGCCCGTGTCACGTCGCG
>JBLMYE010000339.1:0-3617 GCA_050258115.1 Deltaproteobacteria bacterium
GCCCGACGGAAAATCTCTGCCGCCTCATCGACGACTGGCGGATTCGTCATCTGGAGCGTGAGATACCCGAACCGATCTGGGACTTCGTCAAGAAGAACGGTTTCCTAGGCATGCTCATTTCGAAGGAGCATGGCGGGCTCGGTTTCTCAGCCCAGGCCCAGTCGCTGATCCTCGGCAAGATCGCGTCGCGCTCGCCCGACATTGTCACCATCGTCATGGTGCCGAACTCACTCGGTCCTGGCGAACTCATCGAAAAGTATGGAACGGACGAACAGAAGCACCATTACCTTCCGCGTCTGGCGCGCGGCGACGAAATCCCGTGCTTTTCGCTCACCGGGCCAACCTCGGGCTCTGACGCGGCTACGATGCGGGATATCGGTATCGTCGAAAAGCGGGAAATCCAGGGCCGCGAGACGCTGGGCATCCGTCTGTCTTGGGACAAGCGCTACATCACGCTGGGCCCGAAGGCCACGCTCGTCGGCCTTGCCTTCCGTCTGTTCGATCCGGAAAATCTTCTCGGCAAGGGCGAGGACGTCGGCATCACCGTCGCGATGATCCCCGCTACGCACCCGGGCGTGAACATCGGTCGCCGTCACCTTCCCTCCGGCGCCGCCTTTCCGAACGGCCCCAATTGGGGGACGGACGTGTTCATCCCCGTGGAGTGGATCATTGGCGGGGAGAAAATGGCCGGTCAAGGCTGGCGCATGTTGATGGAGTGCCTGGCTGCGGGGCGCGCAATCTCACTTCCCTCATCGGCGACCGCGGGCGCCAAGGCGATGCTGCGCTTCACGTCGGCGTACGCCCGCATCCGCAGGCAGTTCGGCCTGCCCATCGGGAGGATGGAAGGCATCGAGGAGCCGCTGGCTCGGATCGTCGAGGCGGCCTATGCGAACGAGGCGGCGCGCGGTGTGACGGCCGCGATGGTGGCTGGCGGCGAGAAGCCTTCGGTCATATCCGCGATGATGAAGTACCAGACCACCGAGCGTCTGCGCCGCGCGCTCAACGATGCGATGGACATCCACGGCGGCCGCGCGATCTGCGACGGTCCGGCCAACTATCTGCAGTCGGCCTACGCCATGGCCCCAGTTGGCATCACGGTCGAGGGCGCCAACATCCTGACGCGCACCCTCATTACGTTTGCGCAGGGGGCTCTGCGTTCCCACCCCTATCTCATCCTCGAGATCAGGGCTGCCCAGAACCCGGACGAAACGAAGGGTCTCGATGAGTTCGAGTCGACGTTTGTCAATCATATCACGCACGCCGTTTCCAACATGGCGAATGCGTTCTTTCACAACATCACCTTCGGCTTTTTCGCGCCCGCGCCATCGGCCGTGCCGGATCTCAAAACCCACTATCGTCAGCTGTCGCGGGCCGCGCGCAACTTCGCAGTGGTTTCCGATACGACGATCGCCGTCCTCGGCGGGGGGCTCAAGACCAAGCAGAAGATCTGCGGCCGTCTCGCCGACGCACTCTCCGAACTCTATTTCGCCTCGTGCGTTCTCAAACGCTTCGAAGATGACGGCCGCCCTGCTGCCGACAGGCCCATCGTCGATTTCACCGTCGCAAACGGATTGGCCCGCTTCGACGAAGCGCTGCGCGGTGCCGTTACGAACTTCCCCACGGCGCCCGTCCGCTGGCTGCTACGCGCCGTCGTCTTCCCGCTGGGCCGTCATTATGCGCCCGCGCCCGATAAGCTCGGCAGCACGGTGGCCAGCCTCGTTCTGAAGCCGGGCGAAGTGCGCGACCGGCTCACCCGCCACATCTTTGTGTCGAAAGACGCCGCCGACCCGGCCGGCATCCTCGAGGTCACGCTCGAAAAGGTGGTCGCCGCCGAAGAAGCCGAAAAGAAACTCGAAAAGGCGATCCGCGCCGGCACCGTGCGCCGCTACCACGGGATCGATTGGATCGAGGAAGCGGCCAAGCAGAACGTCGTCACCGCGGACGAAGCCGTTCTCCTGCGCGAGGTCGAAGCTCTTGTTGCCCGCGTGATCGCCGTCGATCATTTCGATCCCGCCGAACTGCGTCCGCACTACCGGCAGCCCGGCCACGACCAGCGCGTCGCCGGTCAGTCCGCAGCCGCCGAATAACGCAATCCATCGGAAGGCACGTCCCGCATGGCTCTCGATACCTCGTCCCTCAAAGACTGGCGCTACGAGATTGACCGCGAAGGCATTGCATGGGCGACGTTCGATCGCGAAGGATCGAGTGCGAACGCACTGGGCCGGCGACCGCTGGAGGAGCTGGGCGCCATCGTCGAGGAAGCCGAACGGACCGCAGGAGCTGGCACGATCAAGGGCCTCGTCCTCATATCCGGCAAGCCGAAGGGGTTCATCGTCGGCGCCGATATCAACGAGTTCGAGACGCTGACGACCGAGGCGGAGGTCGTGGCACAGGTCGGCATGGTCAACGCCATGTTCGACCGCATCGAAAAGCTGCCCGTGCCTGTCGTCGCGGCCGTGCACGGCGTCTGCGTCGGCGGCGGTCTGGAACTGATCCTCGCCTGCCACTATCGCATCGCGACACGGGACCAATCGACCAAGGTGGGCTTCCCCGAAGTCAAGCTCGGCATCTTCCCCGGCTTCAACGGCACCGCGCGGTCCATCCGTCAGGCAGGTCCGATGTCCGCCATGAGCATCATGCTCTCCGGGGCCTTTCTGTCCGCGTCCACCGCCAAAGGCATGGGGCTCATCGACGAACTGGTCGCCGGTCCGGATAGTCTTCACTGGGCGGCGCGCAAGGCCGTTCTGCAAAAGCGCCGGTCGAAGCCGGCAAGCTTTGCCAAGGCGGCGCTCGGGAAGTGGCCGGCACGCCTGGCGCTCGTCAAGAAGATGCGCGCTGAAGTCGCCAAGAAGGCGCGCGAGGACCACTACCCTGCGCCCTACCGGCTGATCGACCTTTTCGAAACCTACGGGGGCGACCTCGACGCGATGAAGCGGGGCGAGCCGGCCGCCTTCGCTCCGATGCTCATGTCACCGCAGTCCAAGTCTCTGCGCAGGGTGTTCAAGCTCTCCGAGGCGCTGAAGGCCCAGGCACCCAAAAAGCTGAAATGGAAACCGGCGCACGTTCACGTCATCGGTGCCGGGACGATGGGCGCCGATATCGCGGGCGTGTGCGTTGCGGCCGGAATGGAAGTCACGCTTCAGGACATCTCGCCCGAGCAGATCGAGAAGGGCATCAAAGCCCAGGGCAAATTGTTTGCCCGGAAGTTCAAGACCAAGGCATCCAGGGACGCGGCAAAGACGCGTCTCATCGCGGACCCGGACGGGAAGGGCATCGGCCGGGCCGACGTCATCATCGAAGCCATCGTCGAAAATCTGGAACTCAAGCAGAAGCTCTTCGCCGATCTGGAAGGCAAGGCGAGGCCCGGCGCCGTGCTTGCGACCAACACTTCCTCTCTGAAGCTGGCAGACATCTCTAAGGCCATGCAGACACCCGCCCGCCTAATCGGTCTGCACTTCTTCTCGCCCGTCGCCATGATGCCCCTCGTAGAGGTCGTACAAGGCGATCAGACCCTCGTGATGGAAGTCGAGAAGGGCGCGGCCTTCGTCACCGCCATCGGCAAGTTCCCGCTCGTTACAAAAGACGTGCCCGGCTTCCTCGTGAACAAGGTCTTGACG
>JBLMYE010000340.1:0-3347 GCA_050258115.1 Deltaproteobacteria bacterium
CGACGGGATTCATGAGCGACAACTACACGAAGTGGGGCAACTTCGCGATCGGCGTGTTCTTCCTGCTGACGTTCGTCGGAGGTTGTTCGGGATCGACGGCGGGTGCGATCAAGATTTACCGGCTGCAGATCGCCCACATGCTGGCGCGCAGCCACTTCCTGCATTTGATCAGTCCCAACCGGGTCGTCACGCTCACGTACATTGGCCGGCGTCTGCAGGCCGACGTGCCCTTCTCGGTGGTTGCCTTTCTTGCGATCTATTTTGCCGTCGTGGGGCTTTTCGCCGTCATCTATGCGGGCCTGGGGCTTGATTTGGTGACGTCCCTTTCCGCATCAGCCACGGCACTGGGCAACGTCGGTCCGGGTCTTGGTGACATCATCGGGCCGGCTGGAAATTTCGTTCCTCTTCCCGATGCGGCGAAGTGGGCACTCTCGTTCCAGATGGTGCTGGGGCGTCTGGAACTCTTCACCGTGCTGGTGCTGTTCCGGCCGGAATTCTGGCGTTCCTGAGGGCCGTCTCGGGCGTCCAGCCGTATAGCCAGTCGTATTGCCGCATTAAGAGCCTGGGTGGCATTGCTGAGAGCAGCGCGTTTCGCGCCGAACGTATCACGCCGTCGAGATGATAGGCTTGGCCGTTGCGCGCGGATGCTTCCATCACCTCAGTAGTGCGCGGGCGGCGCACACGCTCATAGGCGGCGAGGCGCCCGGGTATCTCGTGGGCGGGTGCCCCATCGAGAAGGGCTGCCAGCACGACGGCGTCTTCCAACGCCATGACGCCGCCTTGGGCCAGAAACGGCAGCGGCGGATGGGCCGCATCGCCGATCAGTGCGATACGATCCTGTATCCAGCGTGTGGGAGCTGACGGCCGGTAGAGCGACCATTGGCGCCAAGCGGCAGTCTGCAAGAGAAGATCGCGGAGCGGCTGAGGAAACGCCGCGGCGCGGGAAGCGATCGTCTGCGCGGGAACGTCTCCGGCCCACGTCTCGCCGAGTTCCCTGTCGTCGAAGATTGCGACGACAGCCAGTTCCCGTCCCGCGCGGACGGGATAATGCACCACGTGAGCGGCCGGACGGAGCCAGATCGTCGTATCTCTCTGTGAGATGCCGGCTGGAAGTCCGCTCGCCGGCAGCACGGTTCGAAAGGCGCATTTTCCTGTAAAGACGAGCCCCGGTGAGCCCATGACGTTCGCGCGCAGCTTCGACCAGAGTCCGTCGGCAGCCAGGAGCGCGCTGCCGCGCATCTCCTCGCCGTCCGCCAGTCGCGCCGTCACGCTCCCAGCAGCGGTCGTCGCGTCCTTAACCTCCGCGCCCAAGCGAAGCGTAATACTGGGGAGCGACGCCGCTGTCTGGCGCAGCGCGGCGTGCAGATCTGCGCGATGGACGACCCAGTAGGGCGCGCCGTGACGACGCGCGATGTCCTGGCCAAGGGGGAGACGGGTCAGTTCGCGCCCGGACAGGCCATCCATGACGCGAATGGATTCCGGGGTCGCCACGGTGCCGAGAAGATGCGGCGCGACGCCGAGTTCATGAAGGATACGCGTTCCGTTCGGACCGATCTGGATGCCGGCCCCTTCTTCCGAAGCGTCGCGCCTTTTCTCGAAGACGGTCACCGCGCGGCCGGTGCGGGCAAGCGCTATGGCGGCGGCCAGTCCCGCGATGCCGGCGCCGGCGATCAGTATGAGTGGCTGCGGTGGTGTGGAAGCGGGATCGGCGCGGTCCATCATGGTGCGTGCGCGCCGGGCTCAGTCAGGCTGCCGTTTCAGCAGCGGCTGAGACGAGGCAACCCTTCGGGTCCGTTTCGTGCTCGTCGAGACGGGGATCGTAAACGTAGAGCGTCGAACAGTAGGGACAGAGGATCTGCCCGTCCGATCCCATGTCGAGAAACACGTGGGGATGATCGAAGGGTGGGCGGGCGCCCATGCAGTTGAATTCCTTTACGCCGACGAAAATCTTCTCTGCGCCCTGGTCGTTCGCGATGTGGGGAACGAAATGTGCGGCCATCGGAGGTGTCTCGGTTCGTGCGGGTTGCGTCCTCGGTTCAAGGCGTACCATAACGGCCATGCCGTTGAAATGATAGGGTACGTAAGGCGCCAGGCCGCCGCAGCCGTGCCGGGCGGTCCGCATCAAACCGGGGGCTCTCTTGCCGACGTTTAAATCCGAAAATGTCAGGCTCTTCTATCTCGACGAGGAAGAGCGTCGCAGCCGCAAGCTGCCCGTTCTGCTGATTCACGGATTTGCGTCCAACATCGAGATGAATTGGCTCGCCACGTCCTGGGTGCGGGATCTGAAGGCGGCGGGTTACCATGTCGTGGCGTTCGACAATCGCGGCCACGGGCAAAGCGAGAAGCTATACGCTGCGGACGCGTACAGCCGGGAAATCATGGCGGAGGATGCACGGCGGCTGCTCGACCATCTTGGTATTCCGCGCGCCCACGTCATCGGATATTCGATGGGCGCGCGGATCGCCGCCACGTTTGCGCTGGCGCACCGCCACCGGCTGGGCGGATTGGTTCTCGGCGGTCTCGGCCACAACATGGTTCGGGCCATGGCCGGCACAGGCCCCATCGCCCAGGCGCTCCTCGCCCCCTCGATCGATGATGTCGTCAACCCGACGGCCCGCACCTTTCGTGCATTTGCCGAGCAGACGAACAGTGATCTGCAAGCCCTCGCGGTCTGCGTTCGCCAGATCCGCGACCCCGTTCCGCGCGAGGCGATCAGCCAGATTTCGGCTCCCACGCTGGTCGCGGTGGGAAGCAACGATGTGATCGCAGGTCCTGCGCGCATTCTGGCGGATCTTATTCCTGATGCGAAGGCATTCGAGATCGTGGGGCGCGATCACATGAAGGCCGTGGGTGATCGTAGTTTCAAGGCGGCGGCTCTTCAGTTTCTGGAGCGAGTGGAAGCGGCGCTCTGAGCGCGGCACCAAAAGGCCTTAAAAAAACAAAGGCCGGCTTAGGGAGTAGCCGGCCCAGTCATCGGAGTGGGCCCCAGTTCCCATGAGAGAGGGCTCCGCCGCCATCATTTGGGGGAAATCTCGCGAGGGGCGAGACGGCGGAAAGAACCGGGGCCTTGACGCATCAACGCAACGCTTACCTAACGCATTACAAAAAGGGCCGGGCACCACCTCAGCCTAGTTCAAAAGGGGCTGAGCCGATGAGCCCTCTTACGCGGCGAACATACCTATCGTCTGCAAGCCGACCGTCTTTGACGCTCCGAACACGACCCTCGCAGAGAGGGGATGGACTTCGGTCCAGCCTGTCGCCCGAGGTGCCACGCTCGAGCCATGATCAAAGTACGCTTCTTGATGTCTAGAGTCCGTGACAATCGTGCGATGTCCTCACATCTGTTG
>JBLMYE010000341.1:0-5594 GCA_050258115.1 Deltaproteobacteria bacterium
TCCCGAGGTGCAAGTCGCCATGACAGCGCCGCACCTGCCCCTCCCGCGCCCGCCGCTGAAGCAGGCCACGAACCGCATCGGCTTCGCGCGCCAGTCTCTCCGCAAGCGCGGACAGCGCGGCATCACGCGCGCCAAACAGCGCGCGCAGGTCGTCCAGCACATTCCCCGCGATGGAACCGATCGCGGCCCCTTCCGGCGGAGAGGTGACAACCGCGGCGCGCGCATGCGACGCGGCCACCGCATCCGCCAGCGCCTTGGCCTCATCCACCGACAAGGGGCAACGGCCGATGCGGTTGACCAGCACATCCTCTTCCCGGAACCGCGCCATATGAACCGCCCATTCGACGGGCTCGCCACGTCCTGCGATGGCAAGACGCCCACCGGGCGTCCGCGTCACGGCAACGACGCCCTTGTAGATTTGAGGTGCATCTGGTGCGTTAATCTCGAATTCCCGCACGCAAGCCGCCCTCCGTTTCTCCAGCGTCGAGAAATCCATGTAGTCATAGCGGACCGCGCGCTTGATCTTGAAGACTTCGTCTCCGGCCGCGAACACGTGCGCGCCGTGCGTGTCGATCCGCGTGACCGCGTCCGGTTTCGGCTCATAGGTCGCCGGATCGGACAGGAATGCGATCACGTCGCGCTGGGAATCGCTGATCAGTCCTTCAGCGGTCACGATCCGGCTCCGGTCAGGTTCGCCGGAAACCTGCGTCGGCACGAAGCCGGCGTCAATTGCGGGTGAAGGCGCAGGGATCAGGCATCGACGCAGCCCCGCGCCCGCGCCGACAGCCGGGCCAGATCGCACACCTTGAGGCCGCGCCGGCGGCCGGTCGCAATGATGCCTTCAGCCTTGAGCGTCGCGACCTGCCGGCTGACGGTTTCCAAACGCAGCCCCAGGCACTCCGCGATCTCAGTCCGCGACAGCGGCAGATTGAACTCCACCTCTCCGCTGATCTCCTCCTCGTCGCCGCTTCCCTTGAGCTTGCGCGCGATCAGCAACAGGAGGCTCGCGACCCGTTCCTCGGCGGTCTTGCGCGCGATCATGAACATCCACTGCCGCGCGGCATCGAGATCACCGAGCGTCCGCTTGAGGATGCAGCGCTCCAGATCTGGATGGGTCTGCATCAGCGCCTCGAATGCCGAGCCGGAGAACGCACACACTTCCAGATCGGTTGCCGCTTCCGCCAGCATCGGAGTAGCGTCTCCGAACGGGCGCCCGACGAACTCGGACGGGAACTGGAGCCCGACGATCTGGTTTCCGCCGTCCGGCTGAACATTGACGAGTTTCACGACGCCGTCGACGATGATGGAGAACGTATTCGACCGGTTCAGTCCCCCGTAGAGGATCTGACCGGCGGGAATTCGGCGGCGATGGGAGATGCGGGAGAGTTCGTTCGCGGTCTCGTTCGTCACCGCGCTGCAGGGGGCCGTGCTCCGCACGGCACAATCCAGACACCGGAAGCGAAGGGTCACGGTAAACCTCGATCGTAAGGTGCCGGTGCCCGGAAATGCTGCGATGGCACCCGCGTTGGGCTCGGGATCGGCCGGGTCAATCCGGCGGAGCACGGAACACAATCTAAGCGTCCTGCCCGCGCTTGGAATTGATGGAAATCAAGGGGATCGCAGGACCGGGAGTATCCGCTGCCGGCCGGTCCGCAAGCTGCCGAAGGCGGCTGCCCGCCGTACGTTGGCCAGTCGCGAAAATCGCCAGATCCCGCTTGGTCGTGGCCGGATTGCGGGTGTGTCCCAAGAAATCGTCTGCGTACGTTTATCCGGACTAGGATGATCTGTGCTCCCATGACGCTTTTCCGCGGGTGATTCTGGCGAGCCATGAGGGCTTCGATGCGGTTTGTGCGGCGGCTTCTAGGAACGTTTCCGGCTGCACGAGCCGGGGCCTTCACGGCATTGCTGGTGGCGGCCGCCAGCCCCGCCGCGGCGCAATACGAGGCGGGCGGTGGGTTTGCGTTTGACCTGAGTGCGATCGCAATTGGGGGGAACCGTAATGCTCCCCAAGCCACCTCTCCATTTACGATCGCGATCGGCGATTCTGCGTCCGCCCTGCATTTCAATTCGGCGGCCTTTGGCGCAAGCGCGGCGACGCAGTTCGACAACCAGCAGGCCTTCGGAACGGCCAGCAACACCTATACGATGGCGGGCCTCGCGTCCGAGGCGAGCAGAACGGCGCAAGGCGCACCGACCCACCTCGTCACGTCCAACGCGTCGGGAGATCTCGCGGCGTATTCGTTTTCCGAACTGGGCGTTGCATCATCGCAGGACATAGCAAACCTGCGCGAGGACGTGAACTCTGCGTTCCGGCGCATCGACGAGAATACCGAAGGAATTGCGGTCGCGGTCGCCATGGGCGGCAACCTCGTGCTGCCGGCGGGCCATAACTTCGGCATATCGGCCAACTGGGGCCAGTACGACGGACGCCACGCCCTGTCCGCCACGTCGGCCATGCGATTGAATTCCAATTTCACGCTCAACGGTGCCCTGGGCGTCGGTCTCGACACCAACAAGGTCGGCTCGCGGGTCGGGGCCGCCTTCACCAGGTGACCGGTGCCGTCATCGCGCAAAGAACCGTCCAGCAGCATGTCTTGAAACGGGCGCTACTGGCCTTTGTGTCATCGGCCGGACTGTTCGTTGCCGGCCTCGCATCTGCGGATAAAAAGCCCGTCGCCATGCTTCCCGAGCCAGCCGCCCTCATGATCCTCATCCGCAGCACGATCGCCGCTCTCAATCACGCCAATCTCACCAACAACTATTTCACGTTTCGCGATCTGGGCACGGCGGAGTTTCAAAGGACCACGTCACCCGAAAAGCTTTCCCAGCAACTGAAACCGTTTCGCGATCAGGGCCTCGATCTGTCGCCGGTGTTTGCCGTGACCCCGGTGCTGGACCAGCCGCCGGTCCTTGCCAGGGACGGGACACTGGAACTCGCCGGACATTTCCCGACTTCGCCCCTGAAGATCACGTTCCGGCTCGCCTTCCAGAACGTCAACCAGCGCTGGCGTCATTCCGCAGTCGTCGTCGGCGCCGAGCCGGTATCCGCCCGTTAAACATCCCGCAGGGCGGCATCTGCCGCATCGCACGCGTGTGGTTTCGCGTGACGATGTCGGCTATTGAGATCGCCGTCCCCTGCGCCCGGTTGGTCCCGGTCAGGGATGAAAGCGAACGCGCGTCACCAATGGCCGGCCTGAACAGACTGTTTTCGATCGCGCCCATGATGGATTGGACGGACCGGCACTGCCGGTTTTTCCATCGCGGTCTGTCGCGTCATGCGCTGCTCTACACGGAAATGCTTACCGCCGAAGCCATCCTGCACGGCGACCGCGACCGGCTTCTCGGCTTCGAGGCGGCCGAGCAGCCCGTGGCGCTGCAACTTGGCGGGTCCGATCCGGCGAGGTTGCGCCACGCGGCCCGGATCGGGGCAGACTATGGCTACGCTGAAATCAACCTGAACGTGGGCTGCCCGTCGGACCGGGTGCAGGAAGGCCGCTTCGGCGCCTGTCTCATGGCCGAACCGGATCTCGTGGCATCCTGCGTTGCGGCGATGGCCGGCGCCGTGTCCGTTCCGGTCACCGTGAAGTGCCGCATCGGTATCGACGAGCAGGACGCGGAAAGCGATTTCCGGCGGTTCGTCGACACCGTCGCGGACGCCGGTTGCCGCGTCTTCATCGTGCATGCTCGCAAGGCGTGGCTCAAAGGATTGTCGCCGAAAGAGAACCGCGAGATCCCGCCGCTCGATTATGCGCGAGTCTACCGGCTGAAGGCGGAGCGCCCGGATCTCACCATCGTTCTGAACGGCGGCATCACGACCCTCGAGGACTGCGAAGAACATCTGCGCCACGTCGATGGCGTGATGCTTGGACGCGCCGCCTATCACGATCCCTACCTGCTCGCCGGTGTCGATCGCCGCCAGTTCGGCGCCGATGATCCGCCGGTGACGCGGCGGCAGGCTCTCGAACGGCTGATCCCCACGATTGAGCGCACGATAGCGGCGGGCGGACGCCTCAATACGATCACGCGCCATGTGCTCGGGCTCTACCACGCAAGGCCGCGCGGCCGCCTCTTCCGCCGGATTCTGAGCGAGGAGGGGTGCAGGCCAGGGGCCGGCGTCGATGTTCTGCTCAAGGCCATTGCCGCGGCGGAAGGCCAAGCGGCCCTCGCCCTTTCGACGGCCGCCGAGTAACCTCAGCCCGCATGGCCGACGTTCTTCCCGCACTCAACGAACTGGCGCCGATGATCGGCACCCTTGCGGTGGCCGGCGTCGCGGTCGGCATCCTGTCCGGTCTGTTCGGGATCGGCGGCGGCTCAGTCCTCGTTCCTGTTCTTTACGCTGCGATGACGGCCATGGACGTGCCCGAAGCGGTGCGCATGCAGGTGACGCTCGGCACGTCGTTCGCCGTGATCGGGCCGACGGGATTGCGCTCGTTTCTGGCCCATCGCGCACGCAACAAGGTGGACATGGCGGCGCTGCGGCGGCTGGCGCCTCCGGTTTTCGCCGGGGTGATCGTGGGCGTCGTGCTGGCCAGTGCCTCGTCAAGCGAAACCCTGCGCTGGATCTGGGTCGTGCTCGCCCTGGTGATGAGCGCGAAACTGGCGGCCGGCCGCGACGACCTGCGGCTTGGCGAACATCTGCCGCAATCGCACGGGCTGGAGGTTGCCGCCTTCGTCATCGGCGTGCTGTCGGCGCTGATGAGTATCGGCGGAGGCCTGTTCATGGTCTCGCTCCTGATGCTTTTCGGCTTTCCCGTCCTCTCGGCGGTCGCGACGTCGTCGGGCTTCGGGCCGATCATCGCGGCAACGGGCGTCGTCGGGTATGTCCTGGCCGGATGGCATGCATCAGGTCTGCCGCCGGGCTCTCTCGGATACGTCAATGTGCCCGCCGCGCTGGTCCTGCTGCCGGCGAGCATCCTGTTTGCGCCGGTCGGGGTGCGGCTCGCACACGGCCTTCCCAAGCGCGCGCTCGAACTGGCCTTCTCGGCCTTCCTCGCCCTCGTCGCCCTGAAGTTCCTGTTCACCCTTTACGGCTGAGGCGCAGGACCGCGGAGGATCGACCGGGAGTGCGAGAAGAAATCCCGCCGCGTCAGGATGAGGATGACCCAGGTGGACGCGACCATGAACGCGATCGGATGGAAGAACCACATCAGACCGGCGATCGTGTAGTAGAACGAGCGAAGTCCGAGATTGGAATGCCAGCCGACGAGGCCCAGGAGTTCGGCGGTCCGGTTCGCATGATCGAGCCGCGCGGCAACATCCGGGTGATCGTGCGGCGGGGTGGCCCCCATCATCATCACCGTGTAGTGCGAAAGGCGGAACGCCCAGGCGAATTTGAAGAAGGCGTAGATCATGATCATCATGAGGAAGATGACCTTGATCTCCCAGAGTGTCGCGGTGGACGGCGCCGAGTAGGGCAGGGACTGCACGATCTCGCGCGCCTTCTCGCCGTAGGAGAGCAGCGCCGCAAGACCGCCGATCACAATGACGGTGGTGGAGGCAAAAAAGGCGTTGGCATTCACCAGCCAGCCGAGCAGTTGCCCGTCGACGATGCGATTGTCGCGGTTGCTCATTTCGATCATCCAGCCGCGCCGGTG
>JBLMYE010000342.1:0-12143 GCA_050258115.1 Deltaproteobacteria bacterium
ACGGCGACAACGGGCAGCAGGGCGATGGTGATCTCGCGAAACTCATGAGACCTTTCTGGACAGCGGGATTCCAGTTGCATTGCCATGCCAACGGCGACCAGGCCGTCGATATCACATTGAATGCCCTGGCGGACTTGCAGAAGGAGTGCCCACGTTTCGATCATCGATTTTCGATCGAGCACTATTCAATGAGCACACCGATGCCGGCGCGTCGGCTGAAGGCTCTCGGCGGCGTCGCCAGCGTGAACGCCTACTTCATCCATTACCGCAGCCTGCTGCACCGGACTCATTCTTATGGCCCGGATCGCGCGGAAACCGTCGCACGTCTGGGCACCCTCGAGCGCGAAGGCGTGACCTTTGCCATCCACTCCGACTATCCGCAGGTGGTTGTGCCGATGCTGCCCCTTTCAGGCGTGACCGGCGCAGTGACCCGTGTTGCTGAAGACGGCAAGACAGTCATTGCCCCCGATGAAGCGATTGGCGTGGAGCGCGCCTTGCGCGCCATCACCATCGATGCCGCCTACATTTTCGGAATGGAAGACAAAGTCGGCAGCCTCGAGCAAGGCAAGTTCGCCGACTTCACGATCCTCGAGAAAGACCCGTTCGAGGTAGATCCCACGGAGATCGAGCACATAAAGGTCTGGGGCACGGCGCTGGGCGGCAAACCCTTCGAGGCCAAACCGCAATGACCTCGGAAGAAAGGAAACCGAGAATGCCGTACGTATCCTTGTTGATGATCACCGCGCACAACAAGCCCGCCAGGGAGGTCGCCCAGATCTGGATCGATCGGCGCTGCATCGAGGAGGCCGCGGAATCGATCCCGGGCTTCCTGCGCGGCGAAGTCCTCGTGAATGACGAGTCGGGCGGGAAGGTCTGCGTGTTGTGTGTCTGGAACGCCAGGTCGGACTACGAGGCATGGCAGAAGAGCCCGCTCCGCGACAAGCAAGGCGCCGATATCGCACCGCTCGTGAAAGCTGACGTCACGTCGATCTGCTTCGATCAGATGCACGAGGTTGAAAGAGCGGCGTGACCGCGCCGCGAGCCAGCACTCCAGAGAGGACCATCACATGGCCAGTAAGAAAGTCACCGTTTTCACCGCCCGCGCGGTGAGGACCATGGACCCGGGCCGCCCGGTCGTCGAAGCCGTCGCCGTTCTGGACGGCAAGGTCCTGTCGACCGGCTCTCTGCAGTCCATGCAGCCCTGGCTCGAACACTACGACGTCAAAGTCGACGACACGTTCAAGGACAAGGTCATCCTTCCCGGCTTCATCGAGCCGCACACGCACTTCTGGATGTCCGCCGGCTTCATGGCGCTGACCTTCATCGGTCCGATTTCGATGCCGGGACCGAAGGGCATGAACCCGCCTGTGCGGACCGCAAAGGACGTCATTGCGCGGCTCCGGCAGGTGCACGAGCAGGAGAAGGATCCGCAGAAACCGATCATCGCCTGGGGCTTCGATCCCGCCAACCAGGGCGGCGCGCTGGACCGCAAGATGCTGGACTCGATCACCTCGGAGCGTCCGATCTGGGTCATCGCCTTCGCGCCGCATTTCGCGTTCCTGAACAGCCCCGCGATCGAGAAGACAGGGCTGAAGCCCGACACGAAGATTCATGGCATCTACAAGTATCCGGACGGCAGCCTGAACGGCATCTTCAACGAGACGCTTGCGGTCCAGGCCGGTCTCGGCCCCGTGTTCGGTGAGATCCAGAGACTCGGAGGCCTCAACGGCCTGTACTTCATGGCCGGCATCGCGGTGAACGCCGGCATCACCACCAGCTCGGAGTTGGCCTTCGGCGCGATCGATTTCGATGCCGAGTTCGCGGACGCGGTCAAGGCGACGGACGATCCGGATTTTCCCGTCCGCATGCGGCTGGTGCCGATAGCCAGTGCTCTCGAGAGCAAGTACCGCGAAGGGCCAGTCGCTGCGCACCGGAAGATGGCCGAGAAAAATTCCGACAAGCTCCTCGTGCAGGGCGTCAAGTTCCTGACCGACGGCTCGCTGCCGCTGATGTCGTCGCTGGTCAACTTTCCTGGCTATCTGGACGATGCCAACGGCACCGTGAACGATACGCCCTGGGACCAGCTGGTCGAGCGTATGACACCCTACTGGAAGGCAGGAATCCAGATTCACTGCCACGCCAATGGCGACATGGCGCTCGATGCCACGCTCGGTGCCTTGGCCGGGCTGCAGGCGGTCCAGCCCCGGTTCGACCACCGGTTCTGCGTCGAGCACTACTCGATCAGCAACTCGATGCAGGCCCGTCGCCTGAAGGCGCTGGGCGGGATAGCCAGCGTGAATGCGTACTTTGTCCATTACCGCGGCCTGCTCCACCGCACCCATGCCTACGGACCGGACCGCTCCGAGACCATGGCGCGGCTCGGCACGCTCGAGCGCGAAGGCGTGACCTTCGCCATCCACTCCGACTATCCGCAGGTGGCCGTGCCGATGTTTCCCCTGTCCGCTGTCTGCGCCGCGGTGACCCGGATCGCCGAGGACGGCAAGACGGTCCTTGCGCCGCATGAGGCCATCGGCGTCGAGCGCGCACTGCGCGCGATCACGATCGACGCGGCCTACATCCTCGGATTGGAAGACAGGATCGGCAGCCTCGAGCAGGGCAAGCTCGCCGACTTCACCGTCCTCGAGGACGATCCGGTCGAGGTGGATCCTAGGGAGATCGAGAACATCAAGGTCTGGGGAACGGTTCTGGGTGGCAAGCCCTTCAAGGCAAGACCACATTGACTGCTGAAGAAAAATCAGGGCAGGGCTCCTCGCCCTCCGAGCCGAAATGGTCCGCGGACGAAATCGCGGAGATGGAGGCACGGGCTGACGAAGCCAGGCAGGCGCTGTCCGGAATGATCTTCGCGGCTTTCAAGATGCGGGCACGCAAGCTGCGCGCCCCGCAGGGGTCCTTGCCGCTCACCATCATTGGCGGTTTTCTGGGATCGGGCAAGACGACGCTGCTGAACCATCTGCTCGTCTCGCCGCATGGGCTTCGACTGGTCGTGCTGGTCAACGACTTTGGTCGAATCAATATCGATGCTGCGCTGGTGTCGTCGCGGGCCGACGACATGATCAGTCTTTCCAACGGTTGCGCCTGCTGCGCGGTTTCGGCCGACCTGACGAATTCCCTGATCGAAATCGCCGAGCGTGAAGACTTACCGGATGCCATCGTGCTGGAGGCCAGCGGAATCGCTGACCCGAACGGGATCGTGCCGATTGCGCTGTCGAATCCGTCGATCCGGCTCGACGGCAGCATCGTGCTGGTAGACGCGGAGACCCTGCAGACGCTCGCAGAGGATCCGCTGACCGGCAGGCTGTTCAACAACCAGATCCATTCGGCAGACCTGATCGTGCTGAGCAAGGTTGACCTGATCAGCGGTGAGCAACGCAAACGGGCACGCGATTGGTTGAACACCAGGTACCCCGACAAGCGCGTCATCGAAGCGGTGAACGGGGACGTTCCGACAGAGATTCTGTTGGGCATCGAGACGAAGCGCGACTTGCAAGCCGCAGCTCCGAAGCCGACCGATCACGCCCATGATTTCGAAAGTGTCAGTGTCACGATCGACGAACCGCTCGATGGAGACCGCCTGCACGAGTTTCTCGATTCACTTCCGAAGACGCTGCTGCGCGCCAAGGGGATTCTGCGATTGGCCGGGCAGCCTGAGCGCCGGACGATCTATCAGCGCGTCGGCGCACGCTGGGACTACCGGGCTGCGGAACCCTGGGGAGACGAGACGCCACGTTCGAGCCTTGTCTTCATCGGGCCGCGGGGACTGCTGAATCGACCCGGACTGGAAGCAGGCCTCAACGCGTGCGTGGCAGAGAGCCGGTTGGTGTAGGAGATGCGCGCGCCGCTTGTCGGAGGAGATGCGGAAGTGACGATGACCGACGCGCCCGAAGCTCCGGGGCTCTCGATCCCGCAATCGGAGATTGCAACGGCGACGGTGACTCCGGCGTTCGAGCGCTGGGAAGACCTGCTACCCGCGGACGGCGCCGTGGGGGAGGGCGACCTCTATGCTCGACTGTCCCCCGATCGGCTGGCGGACCTGGCGATGCTCGCCCGCATGGTCCGGCTGCTGAAGGAGGGAAAGGCCGATGCAGGCGGGGACATGGCCCGGCGCGCGGAGCAGGTTCGCGAAGCTTTCGCGCGGGATGGTCTCGATGCGGACTGGCTGCTGTCGCAGCGGGAAATCGTTCGCCAGGACCGCATCCGGCGCTCCCGCAACCCCGATGCCGAGGGTCAACCGGTGAGGCTGCTTGGCATGGTCGCGCCCCTGTCTCAGGATGACGCCGGCGTAAGCGAATTCCTGCTCACCGCGACCCTGGGCAAGTGCAGCCACGTGCCGCCGCCGCCGTTCCATCAGGTCGCGCAGGTCCGCACGGCCGAGCCGATCGACGTGACTGCGCTGACAAGGGAACAGGGGGCGTCAGATCCATGGGTGTGGGTGGAAGGCACGATTCGATATGGCGTGTCCAGTCATCTCGTCTATCGGGGCGACGGAATGCTGCGCGTCGAAGCGGCCTATTCGATCGAACCGCTTCGGATCATCTCGGCGAGCGCCGCGGAACTCGCCCGGCAGGCGGAGCGGGTCAGGCAACAAGCCGAAGCATTGCTCTTCCCGAGCCTGACCGATCTGGTCACCCGGGCGTGAACAGAGGTCCCATGTCCACCACGATTTCCCCCACTGACGCCGCCCAGACTTCCGTACCGGTCACGATCCTGACCGGCTTCCTCGGGTCGGGAAAGACGACGCTGCTGAACCACATTCTCGCCAACCGCCAGGGCCTGAGGACCGCCGTGCTGGTGAACGAGTTCGGCGAGATCGACATCGACAGCCAGCTCATCGTCCACCGTGACGACGACATGATCGAACTCAGTAACGGCTGCATCTGCTGCTCGATCAACGGCGAGCTGTTCGACGCTGTACACCGGATCCTCGCGCGCCCGGACCGCGCGGACTATCTCGTGGTGGAAACGACAGGGCTTGCGGACCCTCTGCCGGTGGCCATGACGTTTCTCGGCGAAGGACTGCGCGACAGGACGCGGCTCGACGCGATCATCACCGTCGTGGACGCCGAGAACTTCGACGAAGCAAATGCCGGCGACGTAGCCCGTGCGCAGGTCGCCTACGGCGACATCGTGCTCGTCAACAAGTGCGACCTGGTCGGCGATCAGCGCCTGGCCGCCTTGGAGCAGCGGCTGCGGGAAATCAAGAAGGATGCCCGCATGCTGCGTTCGGTGAACGCCGACGTTCCCCTCGGTCTGGTGCTGGGCGTCGAGCTGTTCGAAGGCGGCGCAGAGGACCCGCACGCCGGATGCGACCATGCGCACGGTCACTGCGCGGCGGAGCACTCTCCTTCGGATCATCTGGCCGTCGACGGCTTCACTTCAGTCTCCTTCGTCGCGGATCGCCCTCTGTCGCTCGCGAAACTGCAGAAATTTCTCGAAAACGAACTGCCCACAGGCGTTCTTCGCGCCAAGGGCATTCTCTGGTTCGAGGGGAGTGACCGCCGGCACGTCCTGCACATCACCGGCAAGCGCCTGTCGATGGAGCGGAGCGAATGGCGAGGAGAGCGAAAGAACCAGCTGGTCCTGATTGGCAGGGACCTGGACCACGAGGGCCTGCGGACCCAGCTGCAGGCCTGCGTGACAGGCGATTCAAATCACCCCCAGCCATGATGAGTTAGTCATCTCCGCAGCGGCTTTGATTGCGATCCAGTGAAAGGAAGATGCCCATGAAAAGCATCCCGTCCGCAGTAACCCTGTTCAAGAACGTCAACATCTTTGATGGTACGAACGAAAAGCTTCTGGCAGGCCATGACGTGCTCGTGGTCGAAAACAAGATCAAGAAGATCGGCAAAGACATCAAGATCTCAGGCAAGTACGAGATTGACGTGAAGACCGGCGGTTTGAAGGAGGTCGGGGGTGGAAGCGCCCATGACTTTCAAGGATCCGGGCATCAGGTCGTCGTGGTGTACGAACCTGAAAAGCGGACCAAGAAGGAAGTCAAGGTCAATGTCATCGATGGCAAGGGCCACACGCTGATGCCCGGCCTGATCGACGCGCACTGGCACGTCATGTTCAATTTCTGGCCGATCAGCAAGATGATGAGTGCCGATTTCGGCTCCCACAGCATCGCGGCCGCATTGCACGCCAAGGACCCCCTGCTGCGCGGCTTCACCACGGTGCGGGATCCAGCCGGCAATTGCATGCCGGTGAAGAAGGCCATCGATGATGGGTCGGTTGACGGTCCGCGGATCTATCCCAGCCTCGGCGCCATCAGCCAGACATCCGGCCACTTCGATTTCCGTGGCCCGAACGACGTGCCCGAGGACCCGAACGCCTTGCTCCCCTACACGATGAAGTCCGGGCACACGATCGTCGCGGATGGTGTGCCGGAGGTGATCAAGCGCACCCGTGAGGTGCTGCGCATGGGAGCGACCTTCATCAAGGCCATGGGCGGCGGCGGCGTGAGCTCGCTCTTCGATCCGCTGGATGTCACCGAATACACGTTCGAGGAGGCGAAAGCGATCTGCGACGTCGCCAGGACCTGGAACACCTATGTGACGATCCACGTCAACACCGACGCGGCCATCCGGATGTGGGTCGAGGCCGGCATCAGGTGTTGCGAGCACGGCTTCTTCATCAGCGAAGAGACCGCCAAGCTGATGGCCAAGAAGGGCGTGTGGTGGAGCATGCAGGCGATGGAAGCGACAGGCGAAGATGCCTACACCTTCGAAAACCCCGTCAGCCAGGCCAAATATCTTGAGTGTGTCGCCGGCCTGGACAAGGTGGTTGCGCTGGCCAAGAAGTACAAGGTCAAGACGGCTTGGGGCACCGACATCCTGTTCGATCCCGTGTTCGCCCAGAAACAGGGCAAGTTTCTCGCGAAATTGAAGCGCTGGTACACGCCCTATGAGGCGCTGAAGATCGCCACTTCCACGAACGCGGAGCTGATCAAGATGTGCGGGCCGCGCGATCCCTATCCCGGCGAGCTTGGCGTGGTGAAGGAGGGCGCCTACGCGGATCTGCTCCTGGTCGACGGCAACCCGCTGAAGAACCTCGACCTCGTGGTCGACCCGGACAAGAACTTCGTGGTGATCATGAAGGACGGGAAGATCTACAAGAACACGACCAAGTAGAACGGAGTAAGCAAGATGCAAAACATTCCATCGGAAGTCACCTTGTTCAGGAACGTCAACATCTTCGACGGCAAGAACGAGAAGGTTCTGGCGGGTCAGGACGTGCTCGTGGTCGAGAACAAGATCAAGAAGATCGCCAAGAACATCAAGGTCGCAGGCACCTACGAAATCGATGTCAAGACCGGCGGTTTGAAGGAGGTGGGCGGCGGAAGCGCCCATGATCGTCAACCGCAAGGGGCCAAGGTCGTCGTGGTGTACGAACCTGAAAAGATGGTCAAGAAAGAAGTCAAGGTCAATGTCATTGACGGAAAAGGCCGCACGCTGATGCCCGGCCTGATCGACGCGCACTGGCACACCATATACAACGCCTTGACGCTCAGCACGGTCCTGGGTTCCGACGTCCCCTCGCTCAATTTCGCGGCGGCAAAGGCACACAAGGAAACCCTGTTCCGGGGCTTCACGACGGTACGCGATGCCGGCGGACCTACCTTCCCGATCAAGAAGGCCACCGACGCGGGCCTGATCGACGGACCACGCATCTATCCGGCAGGCGCCGTCATCAGCCAGACCTCGGGACACGGCGATTTTCGCAGTCCGACCAATATTCCAGAGGACAGTAATGCGGCGCTGGATTATCTGCAGAAGACCGGGCACACCTTGATTGCCGACGGTGTCCCGGAGGTGATCAAGAGGACGCGCGAGACCCTTCGCATGGGAGCGTCGCAGGTCAAGGCCATGGCCGGTGGCGGCGTGGCCTCCTTCTATGACCCGCTGGATGTCACGGAATACACGTTCGAGGAAGCGAAAGCGATCTGCGACGTCGCCAAGACCTGGAACACCTACGTGATGATCCACGCCAACACCGACGCTGCCATCCGGCAGTGGGTCGAGGCTGGTGCCAAGTCTGTCGAGCATGGCTTCTTCATCCAGGAGGAGACGGCCAAGCTGATGGCCAAGAATGGCGTGTGGTGGAGCATGCAGCCGATGGAGGCGACCGGCGAGGACGCATTCAAATTCGAAAGCCCCATCAGCACGGCCAAGTATGGAAACTGCGTCGAGGGGCTCGGCAAGGTGATCGCCCTGGCCAAGAAGTACAAAGTCAAGATGGCCTTTGGCACGGACTTCCAGTGGGACGCAGCCTTGGGACCGAAGCAGGGCAAATTCCTCGCGAAGCTGAAGAAATGGTTCACGCCATACGAAGCCTTGAAGATGGCGACGCACGACAACGCTCAGTTGCTGAAGCTATGCGGCCCGCGCGATCCCTATCCGGGTGAGCTGGGCGTTGTGAAGGAAAGCGCGTTGGCCGACCTCATCCTGGTAAATGGCAACCCGCTCGAGAACCTCGACCTCGTGGTCGACCCGGTCAAGAACTTCGTGGTAATCATGAAGGACGGGAAGATCTACAAGAACACGATCAAGTAAGCGGAGGAGCTGCCAAGATGCAAGCTATCCCTTCGGAAGTGACCCTGTTCAGGAACGTCGACATTTTCGACGGCAAGAACGAAAAGCTCCTGGCGGGCCAGGACGTGCTGGTGGTCGGAAACAAGATCAAGAAGATCGCCAAGGGCATCAAGATCGCGGACACGTATGAAATCGACGTGAAGACCGGCGGCCTGAAGGAGGTGGGCGGTGGAAGCGCTCACGACGTTCAAGCGTCCGGGAACAGGGTCGTGATGGTGCGTGAACCTGAGAAGAACGTTAAGAAGGAAGTCAAGGTCACCGTTATCGACGGGAAGGGCCGCACGCTGATGCCCGGCCTGCTGGACGCGCATTACCACTCCATGCTCAATTTCTGGCCGGTCAGCAAGGTTCTGAGCGCCAATTTCGGTTTTCACTGCATCGCGGCCGCCCTGAACGCCAGGGCGACGCTGATGCGTGGCTTCACCACGGTGCGGGATGCGGCCGCGAATTGTGGCCCGGTAGCAAGGGCAACCAATGAGGGTTTGATTGACGGCCCGCGCATGTATCCGTGCCTCGGCGCCATCAGCCAGACGGCCGGCCACTTCGACTACCGCGGCCCGAACGAGGTGCCCGAGGATCCGAACGCCACGCTCTCGTACCTCCAGCAGGTCGGGCACACGATCGTCGCGGACGGGGTGCCTGAGGTGGTCAAGCGCACCCGCGAGGTGCTGCGCATGGGGGCCACGCAGATCAAGGCCATGGCGGGCGGCGGCGTGGTCTCCGCCTACGATCCGCTCGACGTCACCGAATACACCTTCGAGGAGGCGAAGGCGATCTGCGACGTCGCCAAGACCTGGAACACCTACGTGATGATCCACGTCAACACCGACGCGGCCATCCGGATGTGGATCGAGGCCGGCGCCATGTGCGTGGAGCACGGCTTCTTCATCAGCGAAGGGACAGCCAAGCTGATGGCCGAGAAGGGCGTGTGGTGGAGCATGCAGCCGTTTGAACTCACCGGCGACGATGCTCCGCAGTTCGAGACCGACTATGCCCGGGCCAAGTACGCGGACTGCGTGGGCGGCCTGGACAAGGTCGTTGCGCTCGCCAAGAAGTACGGCGTCAAGACCGCCTTCGGCACGGACATGATGTTCGATCCGGTGTTCTGCGAGAAGCAGGGCAAGTTCCTCGCCAAGCTGAAGCGCTGGTACACGCCATTCGAGACGCTGAAGATGGCCACTTCCACGAACGCGGAGCTGTTCAAGATGTGTGGGCCGCGCGATCCGTACCCCGGCGAGCTGGGGGTGGTGAAGGAGGGCGCCCTCGCCGACCTGCTTCTCGTGAGCGGCAATCCGCTGGAGAACCTGGACCTCGTCGCGGATCCCCACAAAAACTTCGTGGTGATCATGAAGGACGGCAAGATCTACAAGAACACGATCAATTAGCAGCAAGAGTCCAGTGAAACGGAGAGCACGATGAGGAGCATTCACAAGATCATTGCATTTGCATTCCTGACCATCGCGGTGACCGGCACCGCCTTGGCCCAGTCAGGAAAGTCGTTTGATTCGCTGCAGATGAAAGGTGTGGCCGTTGTCAAGGTGCCCGTCGACGCCGCGGCGGCTGCCCAGCGGCTGTCGGGAGGCATCAAGTTCCCCACCATCTCCAACCAGGACCGCAAGGATTTCAACGAAAAGGCATTCAGCGACTACCACCAATACCTGGCGACGACCTACCCACTGCTCCATAAGACCCTGAAGAGGGACATCGTCGGCGAACCGCGAAAGTTCAGCCTCCTCTATACCTGGCAGGGCTCCGACCCCTCTCTCGATCCCATCGTGCTCATGGGTCACCTGGACGTGGTCCCCGTGGTCCCCGGCACCGAGAAGCAGTGGGAGCACGACGCGTTTTCGGGAGACATCGCCGGCGGCTATATCTGGGGGCGGGGCTCGCTCGACGACAAGATCACGGTCCAGGGGATCATGGAAGCCGTCGAGATGCAGCTGAAGCAGGGCTTCAAGCCGAAGCGCACTATCTACCTGGCCTTCGGGCAGGACGAGGAAGTGGGCGGGCCAGAAGGCGCGGGCAACATCGTGGCGGTGCTGAAGTCGCGTGGTGTCAACAAGGTCGCATTCGTCCTCGACGAAGGTGTGCCCATCACGACTGGCCTGTTTCCCGGCATCAAGGGCCCGCTTGCCCTCATCGGCACCGCGGAGAAGGGCTTTCTCAGTCTCCAGCTGAAGATCGAGGGCGCCGGTGGGCATTCGTCGATGCCGCCCGAACACTCCAACATCGGCATCCTTTCAGCGGCCATCGCCAGACTTGAAGACCATCCGTTCCCCTATCGAATCACGCAGGGATTGCGGGACCAGTACCGATTCCTCGGGCCGGAGCTTCCTGAGGCCTATCGCCAGATGCTGACTGACGTGGTGTTTGGTGGCAGCGGGCACGAGGCGAAACCCGCCCCGGCTGGCGCGAGCGCGGCCGAACCCCCCAAGTTCGGCGACGACCCGACCGTGGGCTTCGCGAACGATAGCGAGAAGTCCTTCATCCGCATCATGGAGGGCAAACCGAATACCCGTGCCATGCTGCACACGACCACGGCCGTGACTATCTTCAACGCTGGCATCAAGGACAACGTGCTGCCGCCGTCGGCCACTGCGGTCGTCAACTTCAGAATCCTGCAGGGGGAGACGATCGAATCCGTCATCAAGCGGGTCAAGGAGATCATCAACGACGAGAGGATCAAGGTCACCGATATTTCGGCCTCGGTGAATCCATCGCCTATCTCTGACCCCTATGGGCCCGAATACAAGCTGATGGAGAAGACGATTCGCCAGACCTGGGGCACACCCGACCTGCTGGTTTCCCCGCTCCTCGTGATTGGCGGCAACGATGCCAAATGGTTCCACAATTCCATCGCGAAGAACGTTTACCGGCTCACCACCGTCCGGGTCGAATCGGCCGCAGATGTCGGCAGACTGCACGGCGTGAACGAACGGGTGCTGGTCGATGAATACGCCAAGTCCATTGGCTTCTATTACCAGTTCCTCATTAACGCCCAGGGGCTGTAGCCGATAGAACAGAATGTCCTCCAGAAGGACGGAAAGATCCACAGGAACACCGCAGGCTGACGTCAGGCATCGGGGGAATCACCCATGAAGGACTACAGCAGGATCGACAAGGAAGTCGATGCCCTGTCCGACACGATCTGGGACATGGCCATCAACGTCTGGAACTTCGCCGAACTCGGTTTCAAGGAACTCAAGAGTTCGGCCTACGAAGCCGGCGTGCTGGTGAAATCCGGCTTCAAGATCAGCGATCGCGGGATCGGCGGCATCGATACCGCCTGGCTCGCGACCTGGGGCAAGGGCGCGCCCGTCCTCGGCATCCTGGTGGAGTTCGATGCACTGCCGGATCTCGGCAACGAAGCCGTGCCCACCAGGACGCCCCGCAAGGACGGTATAACCAATGGTCACGGTTGCGGGCACAACCTCATCGGATCGGGTGCCATCGGCGCGGCGATCGCGCTCAAGAACCACATGGAGAAGGAAGGCATCCAGGGGACCATCAAGGTATTCGGGTGCCCCGCCGAGG
>JBLMYE010000343.1:0-3093 GCA_050258115.1 Deltaproteobacteria bacterium
GCCACGCCGATCTACTGGTATGGTGTCTCCGCTCAGCTCAAGGCCTTTTTCGACCGCTCGTTCTGCTATTACGCCGCTTCCTACCCGCGTTCGTCCGAAGTCATCGACCGCATGAAGGGCAAACGCATCGGCCTTGTATTGTCTTCCGAGGAAACCTTCCCGATGGTCTCCGGCGCAATCCTCTTGCAGATGCAGGAATATGCCCGCTATACGCGCGGCCAGTTTGCTGGCGTGGTGCATGGCGTCGGGAATGCCCGGGGTGACGTGGCCAAGGACCCCGAAAATCCGCTCGGCCAAGCGCGGCGTTTTGGAGAAACATTCTTCACCCGGCACGTCAGCGACTATCAGATCGACACGCCGCGCAGCGGCAAGGTCTGGGACTGATCGAGCGCCAGGACAGCCGCTCGCTAGCAACGCCTTGCATATCGCAGGCGACAGGAGCCCTCACCTTCTTGCACGGTTCGTAACAGACCATATGGCTGGTGACCCACTCTCAGGCTATAAGATAGAGGTGAAACCCGCTGCCGCTCCGTAGCAGTCCGGTATTTTTTCGAGCCCTCGTTGTTTATCGAAATCCTCGTCGTCGTCGTTCTGATCGTTCTGAACGGCCTGCTCGCCATGTCCGAATTGGCCGTGGTGTCGTCACGCCCTGCGCGCTTGCAGGTCATGCGCGACCAGGGCCAAAAGGGCGCCGGCACAGCGCTCAGTCTCGCGGAAGATCCTGGCCGCTTCCTCTCCACCGTGCAGATCGGTATCACGCTGGTCGGCGTCCTCTCTGGTGCCTATTCGGGTGCCACGCTCGGCGAACGGCTTGCCGAATTTCTACAGACGCAGGGCTTGTCGGAGTCAGCTTCGGAGACGATCGGCGTGATGAGCGTCGTCATCGCCATCACCTACCTCTCGCTCATTGTCGGGGAACTCGTCCCCAAGCAGATTGCGCTGCGCGACCCTGAACGCGTGGCCGTTCGTGTCGCACCCGCGATGTCGCTTCTCTCCCGACTGTCTTCTCCGCTCGTCTGGGTTCTCGACCGGTCCGGCAAGCTGCTCCTCAGCATCCTCGGGCAGGCTGGTGAAGCCGGGCAGCGCGTCACGGAAGAGGAGGTGAAGACCATTATTGCGGAGGCCGAAAGCGCCGGCGTACTGGAGTCCGAAGAGAAGGAAATGATATCCGGCGTCATGCGCCTTGCCGACCGTACGGCCACGGGACTGATGACGCCGCGCCGGGAAGTTGAGATCCTCGATCTCGCCGACTCGCCGGATGAAATCCTCGCGAAGTTACGCGCAACCAAACGTTCGCGCCTTCCCGTTCAGGACGGTGAAGCCGATGCCATCGTCGGTGTGGTGACGGTCAAGGAACTTTATGACCGCCTCGCGATGCAGGCGGCAACCGGCTCCGCGCTCGACATCCGCGCCGTCGCCGATATTCAGACGGCACCCGTCGTCAGCGACAACACGCGCGCGCTGGACGTGCTCAAAGCCATCCGGTCTTCGACGGTTCACATGGCGCTGGTGTTCGACGAATACGGGCACTTTGAAGGAATCATCACCGCAAACGACGTCCTGGAGGCGATCACTGGCGCTTTCCAGGAGGAAGGCGAGGACGAGCCGGCCTTCGTCGTTCGCCGGGACGGTTCTTTCCTGGTGGCCGGCTGGATGCCGGTCGACGAGTTTGCGGAGAAAATTGCCATGCCGCTCGATCCCAACGCCGATTACGAGACCGTCGCGGGCCTCGTCCTCAACTCGCTGCATCACCTTCCCGAGGTCGGCGAGACGTTCGAGCGCGGCGACTGGCGCTTCGAAGTGGTCGACCTCGACGGCCGGCGCATCGACAAGGTTCTCGTCAGCCGCGCGGCGTGACGGCGAGGCGCTTGGCGTCAGGCGAACGAGCCAGTTTTTGCCCCATAGCTGCCCGGGTCGAGATTAGGCACGAGTTCATTAGGGTCTTTCGACTTCTTGAGGCTACCTTCGAGAAGCGCGCCTTCCGCAACCGAAAGCGTCTGGTGCAGGATGTCGGCATCGACCTGGGCCGTCGGATGCACGATGACGACCGCCGCTCGAATAGCACCCTTTACGCCCCCGTGAACCTCGATCTTCTCGGCGGACACCGTGCCGACCACGGAGCCGTCGCTGCTGATGGTCACCTGCTTGCCGACTACATCGCCACGTACATCACCATCGATCTGAAGTCTGTTCTGCGAAATGATCGCGATGTTCTGCCCGAGAATTGTAAGGTCGGTTCCGATCACGGAAAGGCCCGCCCCCTGGTTTGCGGACGGGGCGAAGGGGGATGATCCCGGCGCCGGTGGGGGCGTCGTTCGCAAGCCCATGCCCATCGACATCATTCCCGTATTCGGTGCCGGATTTGCCATTGCCTTGAACTCCCTCTCGACATGGCGCCCGGCTGGATGCGGTGCCGGTGCGCTCTCAGACTGAAACGAGCCGGTGCGGCGCTTATTCCCCGGGTGGGAACAAAGCCTGTGGACGATAGGGGTCGCGGACGGGAGAAGGCTTCGCTTCAAGAAATATCGCTATCGCGCGCAAATGAGCGTATCAATGACTTATTCAAATGGGGAACACAAACATGACGACGATCACAGAACAATCCGAAATCAGTGAAGAGACACGTTCACCGCTAAGGCTCGCCGGCTACATCGCCATCGCGCTCGGCGTCCTCGCCCTGTTTTCTCCGCTGATCGCGGGGCTCGTGGTCACGCTCGTGCTCGGGGCGAATTTTTTCGTCGGCGGCATCCTGGAGGCGATGGCGGCCTTCAAGGCAGAGAGGTGGTCGGGCACCATCGGGCTTCTGCTCTTTGCCATCATCAGCATCGTTGCAGGCCTCGTCATCTTCGCCCATCCGTTGCTTGGACTGACCACGCTCACGCTTGTCGCCATCATCTCGCTCGTCATCGCAGGCTTCGCAAAAATCTTCTGGGCATTCAAAGTCAGCGATGGACGCTGGTTCCTGGTTCTCAGCGGCGTACTGTCCATTCTGGTTGCCGGCATGCTCTACACCAGCTTCCCCTTCTCGGCGGCCTGGGCGCTGGGCGTATTGGTCGGCGTCAACCTCATCGTCGAAGGCCTCACGATGATCGC
>JBLMYE010000344.1:0-11662 GCA_050258115.1 Deltaproteobacteria bacterium
GTGAGCGGGGGCCTCGAGCGGAGTGTCGTTCCGCCTCTCGGGCAGCGGCCGGGGCATGATCTGGATGAAAGTCCGCTCGCCTGGCTTCGCCGGCGCCGGCGCAAGGATGGCGTGGCGCTGATCAGTGAAGAACAGTTCCTGGCCGGAGAGCGCCTGCGGGCGGATTTCACGTTTGCACAACTGGGCCCCCGTGTGACGGCCAACTGGGATTTTGCGCTGGCGGCCGCTCCCGCCACCCGAGGCGGTGCGGCTGGTGCCGGTGTCGAGATGGCGGATAATGTGGTTGCGGCTGGCGAGCGCGTGGCGAGGGCGTTGCGCGCCGTCGGACCCGAACTTTCCGGAACGCTTGTCGACGTCTGCTGCTTTCTGAAGGGACTGGAGGATCTCGAACGCGAGACCGGCTGGCCGCAACGGTCGGCGAAGGTGGTGCTCGATCTGGCGCTGACGCGGCTTGCCCGCCATTACGGTTTTCTACGCGATGGGGAGGCATCGGGCCTTGGCAGGCGAATGCGGCATTGGGGAACACCGGATTACCGGCCCTCGGCCGATGCGCCGCAGGAGAGCGATCACCCGGCCGCCGATTGAGATACAGCCTCCCGCGCCTCCGCGCGGATGCGCGCGACCATGGAGGCGAGGCCATTGGAGCGCTGCGGCGTTAGGTGATCCTTAAGGCCCAGTTCGGCGAAGTCGCGAAGGGCATCGTGTCCGGCGATCTCGTCGGCGGGCCTATCCTGATAGACGGCGAGCAGGATGGCCACGAGGCCGCGCACGATGTGCGCGTCGCTGTCGCCTTCGATGTGCATGAGGGGCGATTGTCCTTTGCCGCGGGGCGTTAATGTCGTGACCAGCCACACTTGGCTCGCGCAGCCGCGCACCTTGTTCGACTCGGTTCGGGCGGACGCCGGCATTTCGGGAAGGGCGCGGCCGAGTTCGATGACGTACCGGTACCGGTCCTCCCAATCGTCTATGAGCGCGAAGTTCTCCTTCAACTCGGAAATGGTCATGGAACGTCCTGCAGCCGTGGGCCGATACCTCAGGGCCCACGCGCAGGACTTAATCGCAATGCGGGCAGGCGGCAAGTCGCGCGGCTTCGAGGGCGTTCCGTCGCTTGGTCAGCGTGCGTCGTTTCCGCGCCACGCCGGCTCCAGGTCGCGCGCGTTCAGGGTGCCGCGGTTGGAAAGCGCGGAGGTTTCAGCAGGTGGTACCGGGTCCTGCGCACTGCCGGCCGGTCCGAGAACGTGGGTGAGCGCCACATCGTAGGCCACACCGGCGGCGAACTCAGCCTTCGCCCTGAAGGCGACCCATGCGGTGGTCGCGTTCTCACAGGTCTTGGCGTTGCGATCGCAGAAGGTCATAGCCCATCGGGCCGCGTCGACGGCAGCCTGAGCGACGCGCTCCTGCTCGGCCCTGTCGGAGGGCAGCAATGCGACGACCGCGCCAACGACGATGACTGTCCGCAAAAGACCCATGCGAATTACGTACCCTTACACGTGCCGAAAAGCATTGACCGGCATCAACCATATCGTAGCGAAGGACGCTCAATAAACTGCTAGGCGGACACCGGGCATTTTGCGAAAATTTTCACGAACGCCGTAATCTATCATTGAGAATTGTGCGGTTAACGAGGCGTTAACATGCGCATCCGATACTGCGCGCATTCAGCCGAGGGGTCATTCCTTCCAGATGTCCGCACGTATTTCCAGAGCTGCCCTTGCGCTATTCGCGCTGCTGTCTGCCGCCGTATCTTTGAACCTCACGGTCATGCAGCCGTTGACGCGCACGCAGGCCGTTTCAACGGCTGAAGGCTGGGGGCAGGTGGACGAGACAGCGGCTCTGGCCGTGCCGGAGATCGACAGCCGGCCGTCCGGCGCGCATTTGCCCGCCAACAGTGGGCCGGTAGCGGGTGGGACAGCGCCGGTTGCACCCGGAGTCGGACAGAGGGTGCTCGTCGCTCCGCCCAGTTCGGATCGAGCCGCGACGACGCGCGCAATACAGGCAGCTCTTAACGCGAAAGGGTACGAGACCGGCGGGGCGGACGGCATTGCCGGCCCTGTGACGGAGGCTGCCATTCTTGCCTATGAAATCGACAACGGCCTGCCGTTGACGGCGGAACCGAGTGACGCGCTCCTCGTCCAGTTGAACGAAGTCCGTCGCGGTCCACCTGCTGCGTCCGGGGGTAAGCCTGGACCGAAGGCGGAGGCATTGATCCGATCGGTGCAGACGTCGCTCTCGAAGCTCGGGTACAAGGTCGGGCGGCCAGATGGGCGCCTCGGTGAAAGTACCATTGCCGCCATCCGGTCGTTCGAAAAGCAGCAGTCGATGCCGGACACGGGCCGCATCTCCGGCGATCTTGTGACGCGGCTGACGCGGCTTGCTGCGCCGACCCGCTCAGCAGAGAAGCGTACAGCGGCGCCTTGAGCGTGCGGCGGGCATCCCGCTCTCAGAAGGGTTTTCATGCGGCTCAAGGCGGGAATCTGGATCAAGGCCTATATACGGCTGCTGGCATCGAAGGGCTTGATGGCCGTCGTCGTGCGCCACGGAGACGATGATGCGGGCGCATTATTCATTCGCGTCAACAAGCTCGACGGCTCGTCGCTGCTGTTCGGCCCGGCTCCCGCCGGTCTCGAAGAGGCCCAGGCCGATCGCCCGATGATGGCTCTGTTCGATGGCAAGGCGGTGCCCGACGAGGATGCCGACGCTTATCTCGATCGGCAACGGAGTTTTGATTCTGATTTGTGGGTCGTGGAAGTGGAATCCCGCGACGGCCGTCATCACCTCGACGACTGGTTGATGAGCTAAGGGGCGAGGATCGAGAATCTTGCTCGTTCTTCAGCGGCGGTCCGCGACGGTGCGGCAACTCGCGCGGGCAAGTTCGGCATCGATCCGCGCGCGATAGGCATAACCCATGTCCGGAGCCCGAAGGATTGCCAGACCTTTGCGCGCCTGGATGCGAAGTTCCGTCTGCCGGGGAGATCGCAGGCCCTGTGCTTCCGGCGTCAGTCCCATGAAACGATCGTCGTCGGGCACGAGCAGGAGTGACACTGGAGTCGCGCGATCGGGGCGCCCGGTTGCGGTGTGAATAGCGGTACCCTTGGGGTCATACAATGTGAGGTTCCAGCCGGCCGATGGCAGCGACGCCGATAAAGCAACTGGGCCCCTTCGCGTATCGAACATGCAGACCGCCACCTTGAAATCGGGGGCCATGAAGGGCAGGGGTTGAGCGTCGGGGGTCACAGCCGGCAGGAGGGCCATCGTGTTCGGCTTCAGAGCCGGGGCCAGCCGGTCCCACGCGGACGACAGAGCCATGCTCGGTGCTGTGAATGTGGTGATCACATGCAGAATTGCGATGGCAAAAAGCGCCGCCAGTATATGCCGGAGATCGATGCGCCGCAGTCTTGCGAGAAGCGCGTTCATCGGCAGCCCTTCGCGTTGATTTCCGGCACGCGTGCGGCAAGATCCTCCGTCTCAGTGCCGGTGCCGGTGGCTATGCCCATGTCAATCAGGGTGTAGACCAGGCTCAGGTTGCCGGCTCCGCCCGTCGGAAGCCAATTGGTACCGCCGGCTGAGCGCGACAGCAGAGCAACGAAACGTCCGTCGGGTGAGATCGCGCCGGTCTCGCTGGTGAAGACGTTGCGCTGGGCTGCGTTCTGGATAAGCCGTCCGCTGGAGTCGAATACGGCGAGGCTCCACCATGAAGACGGCGGCGCCCGCACAACGATTTCGTAGTCGCACGACGAGTGCAGCGTGTCGCCATTGGAATCGGTCGTTGCCATCCACGTTTCCGCGGTATCGGCCGGCAGCGGTAGCGCGCCGAGCCGTGCGAAATGCGCGCGCGTGTACGGGTCGGCGTCGGGACGGGCGGCGGTGGACCACATCGTCCACGGACCAGAGGTCACCGTGGAGAGGCTCGTTCCCCGATCCATCATGAAATAGGCCGTGCTCAGTCCGGCGGTCACGACGACAAGAATGAAGAGCGCCCAATCCGCCAGGAGGCGGAGAACATCAGCGATGCGTTTGCGCACCTGATGCCGCCAGAAGGCGGTTCGGCGCAGGCGGCTCAGCAGTGTACGGCCGCTACGCCGCCGTTCCTCAAATCGCTGCGGGATCGTGCGGAGGCTGCCGATCGCCGCGGTGTCGCCGTGACGTCGCGGGATCATTCCATGACTCCCGTAGCGTTGCGGGTTGCCGCGCCAGCCGTGCGGCCCGGAACCGGCCCCGGCAGGGCGGCTCGATCGCCTGGTTTTCCGGCCGGCGCCGGCGCGGGGCCGTTGCCCGGCTTGTCGCTGGTGATGCCTGCCGCCTTGCGCATTTCGTTAGCAACCTGGCGCAGCACGGTTCTGGCGGCGTCGGGCAGTTTGCGCGAGGCTTTTGCGGCGGCGTCGGCTTCGCCCGTCAATTGAGCGGCGAGCGCGGGATCGGTGCGCCGCAGTTCCGCGATGCGCTGCTGCTCGGCGACCTGGGCGGGGTGCGGATCAAGGCCCGGCAGGGTCGGAATGTTCATGTCCTTGTGTGCAACTGCCATGAAGTCGTGCCAGATGGGCGCCGCGATCTGGCCGCCGGTATTGCCATGCGCCATCGGTCGGTTGTCGTCGTTGCCGAGCCAGACGGAGGCGACGTAGCGGCCGGTCATTCCCACGAACCAGATGTCGTTGGGACCCGAACTCGTCCCCGTCTTTCCGGCAACGTGCGTGAAATCGAGTGCGGCCTTCTGTGCGGTGCCCTCGGTGACGACTTTGTTCATCATCCAGTTCATGCCGGCAGCGACTTCGGGTGCCACAATTTGCGGTGCGGGTGGCTCATCGCGTTCGCGGCTGTAGATGAGTTCGCCCTTGGAATTGTAAATCTCGGTCACGGCGTAAGGGAGCGCGCGCTTGCCGCCGTTGGCAAACGTCGCGAAACCGCCGGTATGTTCGAGAGGCGTGATGCCGTAATCGCCAAGCGCCATCGAGCAGGATTTGCGTATACCCTTGATGCCGAGGCGCTGGGTCATCTCGATGACGTTTTCACGGCCGACGGCAAACGACAATTCGGCCGCCACCGTATTCAACGACTTGGCCAGAGCCATCCATAACGGCAAGCGCGCTCCCGAACCGCCACCGCCGCCATAGTTCGACGGGCTCCAGCGGCCGCAGGAGCGGGATGCATCACGCACGACGGTCGTCGGTTTGTAGCCGCGTTCGAGCGCCGTGGCGTAGACGTATACCTTGAACGAAGAGCCGGGCTGGCGCCGCGCGTTCGTCGCGCGGTTGAACTGGCTCTCGCCATAGTCTGGTCCGCCAACCATGGCGCGGACGGCGCCATCGGTTTCCATGGCAACAAGCGCGCCGGAATTCAGCCTGAGGCTGCGTCCGCGCTGGCGAATGAAGGGCAAGATTGCGTCGTCGGCCGCTTTCTGGATCGATAGGTCGATCGTCGTGCGGGCGGTCAGAACATACTGACCTTTGCCCTCGGCAAGCTTCTGAACTTCCTCGAAGGCATAGTCGAGAAACCAGTCAGGGCTTTCGGTGGCACGCGTTTCGGCGATTTTCGCCGGATTGAGACGCGCATCGTGCACCTCGGCGGCGCTGTAGAAGCCGGCTTCGACGAGGTTCTGCAGAACTTCGTTGGTGCGGGCACGTGTGGCCGGCAGGTTGATGTGCGGTGCGTATTTCGTCGGTGCCTTGTAAAGGCCCGCGAGAAGCGCGGATTCGGCGAGGTTCACCTCGCGGATCGATTTGCCGAAGTAGAATTGCGCGGCCGCCTCGACACCGAATGCACCGCCACCCATGTAGGCGCGGTCGAGGTACATCTTCAGGATCTCGCGCTTGGTGAAGCGGCTTTCGAGAAGAAAGGACAGGAACAGCTCTTTGATCTTGCGCTGGAAGGAACGCTCCGACGACAGGAAGAGGTTCTTGGCAAGCTGTTGGGTCAGTGAGGAGCCGCCCTGAACGACGTCGTTGGCGCGGAGGTTTTCAGCCAGCGCGCGGGCCGTGCCCAGAACGTCAATGCCATAGTGCTCGAAGAAACGGCGGTCTTCTGTTGCGAGTGTCGCCTTGATCACGCTTTCGGGGATCTCTTCGAGCGGCACGGCGTCGTTATGCAGAATGCCGCGTTTGCCTATTTCGTTGCCGTAAGCATCGAGGAACTTGACGCTGTAGCGACCCGTCAGGAAACGGCCTTCGTCGAACTCATTGAAGGCGGGGATGGCCAACGCGAAGAGAACGACGAAGCCCCCGGCCCCGAGGGTCAGCCCTTCGGAAACCAGTTCGTTGGCGAGTCGCTTCCAGCCCGTCAAATGAAAGCGGGCGAAGAAAGTCTGGCCGGCGTTCCAGAAGTCACGGATGCGCGACCAGATTTCCGACAGCGTCGAATCGATCTTGGCGTCGAGGCCCAAAAGGTTCGAGAGCTTGTCGCGGCCGCCCTGTTTAAAAAACCAGTCGCTCAATCCCGTCTGCCCCGCTAAATCGTCGACTGAGCCGGGTTTATTGGTTCCCGGTCTCCAATTGCGCGCTTTTTTCCGCCTGTCCCGGCAACCCGGGCCTGCGGGCGATGAGGTGCGAAGCCGACAGTGGGGCAGCACGACATGGCCAAGATGGGGCAGGACCGGCGGAATCGGTCGCGGATCGATGCGACAGGTCTAGCATCTTCGGCCCCATCGGCGCGAGAGGGGCATGGTGGCGGCAAGCCTCTAGATCCGGCGGGGCAGGGGGAGGCGCGTCCCTTCTGGGAAACGAAGCCCCTCGAGGAAATGACGCCTGCGGAATGGGAATCGTTGTGCGACGGCTGCGGCCGCTGCTGCCTCAATAAACTCGAGGACGAGGATACCGGTGAAATAGTGTTGACGCGGCTTGCGTGTGCCTTGCTCGACATCGGGCAATGCCGCTGCTCGGACTATGCGAACCGGTTCGCGCGCATGCCCGATTGCATCAACCTGACGCCGGAAAAGGTCCGGTCGCTGACATGGCTGCCGGGGACTTGCGGCTACCGGCGCGTCAAGGAGGGGCGCGGCCTCGCGTGGTGGCACCCCCTCGTTTCAGGTGATCGGGAAACCGTGCATCAGGCCGGGATTTCCGTGCGCGGCTTTGCCCGCTCGGAAAAGGGCATCAGGGAGCACAACTTCGCCCGCTACATCATCTCCGGCTTCGATGACGACGAGACTTGAGGTTAGAGATATCCCCGCCGCGTGGGACTGGCGTATACTGATATGTTGTCCTGAGAAATGGCCACTAAGCGTCTGAAATAAATTGATAAAGCGCGTTTTTTTGTTTGACAGCGCAACGGTCATCGGGTAGCTTTTTTGTATGGTGCGAGATTTACGGGCGGCTCGGAAGCGGCGACGTTTCCGGGCCGATTGCGTTTCGCGGTTCGGACCGGGCGCTTTCGCATGATGGCGGGCTGAAGGCCCCGCTATCTCTTGAGCGTCCGGTCCGCCGCCGACGGGTGGCGCATGCTCGCACCGGTTTGATTTCTCGTCTCAATCTCGACAACCGATGGGGCGGATGGGCATGGCGCGTGTCATCCTCGAGGAGGAGGCGTGGGAGGTGGTCCGCGCGGCCTACGAGGACACGGACGAAGCCGTGCTTAGCCTTGCGCGTCGCTTCGGAATCGACCGGCGGCGCATCTACGACAGGGCGGCGCGCTGCGGCTGGCGGATGCGGTCGGAACGTACGGTTCGCCGGTTGGCGGATATTCCGCCGCGCGTTGTCGAGGAGCCCCGCGCGCGGACCAGGCGGGCACGCGCCGGCCGGGACGATACGAACGTCGCAGATACCGAGAACGATTTCAGCAGTGCCGGGCCGGTCGATCCGGACCGGCCGGCTGAAACGCACGGGCAGCGTCTGGAGCGGCTGCACCGGATCATCGACCGGCTCCTGGCCAGACTGGAGAGCACAATGAGTCAGAGCATGACACCGCAGGATCAGGAGAAAACGGCGCGCGCCATCACGCAGACGGTTGCGGCCGTCGAACGCGTGACCGAACTCGCCAACGCCCAGGGCAAGGTACCCGAAACCGATGGAGGCCAGAGCCATGACCGTGCCGAGGCCCAAAGGATGCGCCGCGAGATTGCGGAGCGTCTTGAACGCCTCAGTGCGAAGTGGCTCGACGGAGCGGCAAAGCCTGAATGAACTGAGCGATGCCGAGATCCGCGATCTCTATTTCGATTGGCGGATCTGGGCGCGCGAGGATCAGTTGCCACCTGATGAAACCGAGGCGTGGCGCGTATGGCTGCTGCTCGGCGGACGCGGCGCGGGCAAGACGCGCGCGGGCGCGGAATGGGTGCGCGCGCAGGCGCTCGGCTTGTGGGACGGCCGTCATGCGGCCCCACGGCGGATCGCCCTCATCGGAGAAACATTTGCCGATGTGCGGCGCGTCATGATCGAAGGGGCGTCGGGTCTCCTCAGCGTGCATCCCTCGCACGAACGGCCGGTGTTCGAAGCGTCGAACGGCCGTGTCGTATGGCCCAACGGGTCGGTGGCGCATGTGTTCTCGTCGGAGACGCCGGACAGCCTGCGCGGACCGCAGTTCGAATTCGCCTGGTGCGACGCATTCGTGGGCGCGATGCTTGAAATGACGGGGCACCGGTCGACGCGGTCTCTGCGAGCGCGGTCGTATCTGAACTGGGGTGTGGCGATCGACGGCGCGAAACTGGGGGCGGTTGCAATCCTGTCGCGCGGGCGGAATTCGGCACTTGGGCATGTGGGTTTCGTCGTCGGCGCAACGGACGATGCATTGGTCCTGCTCGGAGGCAATCAGCGCAATTCGGTCTCGGTGCAGTCCTTCGAACGATCCCGCCTGTTGGGTCTGCGCTGGCCTCAGGCGACAGCTCTTCCCGCCGATGTGGCGCCTAATCCTGTGGAAAGCGGTGACGCGGACCGCGGCGAGGTCTTCGAGGCGGCGCTGCAGCATGTGCTCGAGATGGAAGGCGGGTTCAGCGACGATCCCTTCGATCCCGGTGGGCCGACGAACTACGGGATAACGCTGCGCACCTATGCCAATCACATCGGGCGCACGATCGATGTTGCGTCGCGGGCGGCGCTTCTGGCGGAACTCGCCGCGATCCGCCCGGAGACGGTCAGAGACATCTATCTGAAGCGATACTGGACGCCGGCGCGATGCGCGGAAATGCCGGCCGGGCTTTCGCTCATGCATTTCGACGCGGCGGTCAATCACGGCGTGGGTGCCGCCATCCGCTGCCTGCAAACGGCCGTGCATGTCGCGGCCGATGGTGAAATCGGTCCATTGACGCGGAGCGCGATTGCAGCGGCTGCGCCACGCGAGGCCATCGTCCGGTACGCGTCTCTGCGTGAAGAACGCTATCGCGCACTGCCTCATTTCTGGCGCTTCGGACGTGGGTGGCTGAGGCGGGTCGAAAGGACAAAGGCCGCGGCGCTTGCCGTCAGCGAACGGAGCCAGGGACGCCATCGGGTTTCACCACTCCCTTCAACTCAAAACAATGGAGACCAAGCCATGACGCCGTCACAACCTCCGTCGCCGAAATGGTGGGGACACTCGCTTACCGTATGGGGTGCTGCCGTCACGGCTGCTGCTGCCATACTGCCGGCACTCGGGCCGCTGATCGGATTGGACATCACGAGCGAGACGGTGCGGCAGATCGGATCGGACGTCGGTGCCATCGCGCAGGCGGTCGCCGGGGTGATCGGAACTCTGATGACGCTTTACGGCCGGTCGCGGGCAACCGCGCCACTTACGCGACGCGAAATGAGCGTGAGGCTCTGAGCTCGCCGGCGTTCATGGCCGGTTCAGTCGGGCGGCCATAAGCTCGCAATAACCGTCACGGGTTTGCCTCTCTGCTTGTTCTGTGCATGATCCGGCCATGATCCTATCGCTTGCCGTCCTCATTTCGGCTCTGATCGTACCCAGTCCGGCGGGACGATTGCTCGCCGACTCATCCATGTGCATCGATGACTGGTCGACGGCCGTTCCCGTGGTCAAAGAGGAGGGGCTCGCGCCGGTGGAAACGGTGACCAGGCTCGCCAAGACCAGGCTACAGGGCGCCATCGTGAAGGTGACGTTGTGCAAGTTGGAGGAGCGCTACGTCTACCGGCTCCTGGTGCGCTCATCCAACGGCAAGATGGCGCCGGTGTTCGTCGATGCGAAGGAGCCGTTCGGGCGCTAGGAAACGCCGCATTCCTCTCTATAATCGGCAGACCCGCCGCGAGGCGGTAGTGCAACCCGAGCAACCAACAGGCGGTGGCCGTGCGCATACTCGTCGTCGAAGATGACAGGGATCTGAACCGCCAGCTTGTCCGGGCGCTTGGCGATGCCGGATATGCCGTGGATACGGCTTTCGATGGCGAGGAGGGGCACTTTCTCGGAGACACCGAACCCTATGACCTCGTCATTCTCGACCTCGGGTTGCCGAAGAAGGACGGCATCTCGGTTCTGGAGCAGTGGCGTCGTGCAAACCGGGTCATGCCCGTGATCATCCTGACGGCGCGCGACCGCTGGAGCGATAAGGTCTCGGGAATGGATGCGGGCGCCGACGATTACGTGGCCAAGCCGTTCCACATGGAAGAGTTGCTGGCGCGGGTTCGCGCGCAGGTGCGGCGGGCTTCGGGGCACGCGAAAAGTGAAATTGAGTGCGGACCTGTTCGTCTCGACACCAAGACGGCCCGCGTGACCTGCAACGGGCAGCAGGTGAAGCTCACTTCGCACGAGTATCGTTTGCTCGCCTATCTCATGCATCATCGCGGTCGCGTCGTATCGCGCACCGAACTCGTGGAGCACCTCTACGAGCAGGATTTCGACCGCGACAGCAACACGATCGAAGTGTTCATCGGCCGGCTGCGCAAGAAGCTGCCGACCGAGTTGATCGAGACGGTTCGCGGCCTCGGATACCGGATGGGATCCGGCAGCGATGCGGTTTAACTCGCTTGCATTCCGGCTGATCGCGACGTCAGCGGGGTGGCTGGCGGTGGTGTTGCCTATCGCGGGCTACATCATCTTCAGGCTCTATAGCGAGGATGTGCAGGCGAGCTTCGATCAGCGGCTGGAGAAACTCGTCAATTCGATAGCCGTGGATGCCCTTCTGAGCGGTGGTTCTGAGCCGGTCGCGCCTTTGAACCGCTACGAGCCGCTGTTTGAGGAAACCCAATCAGGCTGGTACTGGCAGATCAAACCTCTCGACGACCCGACCGCGCTGCAACTCGTTTCTGCGTCGCTGGCGACGGCCACGCTTCCCTCGCCTTATGAGGCCAAGATCGCGCCCGATCGCATGGGACAGAGGTGGATGAATACGAAAGGCCCTCTCGGCGAGCCGATCCGCTTGATCGAGGTCGTCGACACTAAAGGCCATCAGGAAGACGCCCCACGCTACGCAGTAAGCGTCGCAGGCCCGATCGCGTGGCTTGAAAGCCGCAACCGGAATTTTCGCAACCGGCTGTCGATCGCGCTAGCGCTGACGGGGCTTGGGCTCGTCACCGCCACGCTGTTCCAGGTGCGCTTTGGATTGCTGCCACTGCAGCGGATCGAAAAAGGATTGGCGGCGATCCGATCTGGGGATGCGGTCCGCCTCGAAGGCAGCCTGCCGGCCGAAATCGAGCCGTTGCAGTCTGAACTCAACGCGCTCATTCAGTCCAATCAGGACATCATCGACCGCGCGCGCACGCAGGTCGGAAATCTGGCCCATGCCCTAAAGACGCCGCTTGCGGTCATCATCAAC